>NZ_AVOF01000009.1:0-503 GCF_000465935.2 Pseudomonas sp. EGD-AK9 | reverse complement strand
AAGATAAAGTTTGTTGTGCCGTTCACAATTCCCATCATTTTTGTAATTCGATCAGATGAGAGGCCTTCCTCTAACGTGCGCAGAATCGGAATCCCGCCGGCAACACTGGCTTCAAAGTAGATATCGCATCCATTTTCCTTCGCTTCAGCAAGCAGCTCGGAGCCGTATACAGCCATTAAGTCCTTGTTTGCTGTGACAACATGCTTTTTCGATCTCAGCGCGTCGACCAAATATTGTTTTGTCTGCTCAACGCCGCCGATCACCTCGATGACGACATCAACATCTGGATCATCAATGACATCATACACTTCTGTTGTAAGCACTTCTTTCGGCAAATCTACTTCTCTCTTTTTCTCTAAATCTTTTACAATTACTTTTTTTATCGTAACCGGACAGCCGACCTGATGCATAAGCTTATCCTGATGGTCTTGAATAATTTTAAGACACCGCTTCCGACGGTACCTAAACCTAAAAGCCCTACACGAATCGCTTTCAAAAAAACT
>NZ_AVOF01000008.1:0-500 GCF_000465935.2 Pseudomonas sp. EGD-AK9 | reverse complement strand
GCTCTTACAGTCACAAGGTCACGAGGACGAACTGTTTCATCAACATCTACCTCAATGACTTCTTTACCCGTTAAGCCGAGTGTATCCGCATTTTCACCTTGTTTAAACTGAAGCGGCAGCACACCCATGAATACAAGGTTGCTTCTGTGAATTCTTTCGAAGCTCTCTGCAATGACTGTTCTGATGCCGAGAAGGTTTGTTCCTTTTGCAGCCCAGTCACGTGAAGATCCCATACCATAGTCTTTTCCTGCTAATACAACAAGACCAGTTTTATCTTCTTTGTATTTCATGCACGCATCATAGATGGATGTTACTTCACCAGTCGGCCAGTACGTTGTAAATCCGCCTTCTGTACCCGGTGCAATTTGGTTTTTGATGCGAATGTTTGCAAATGTTCCTCTCATCATGACTTCATGGTTTCCGCGGCGGGAACGTAGGAGTTAAAGTCACGAGGAGAAACACCTTTTTCTTGCAAGTACTTTCCGGCAGGCGTATCTTTT
>NZ_AVOF01000007.1:0-506 GCF_000465935.2 Pseudomonas sp. EGD-AK9 | reverse complement strand
GCGAAATGTGCTAAATCTCTTCCCCCACTTCTTTCAATTGTAAGCACTTTATTAAGATTTATTGACAATTTCATTTTACTCCTCCCTCAAAAGGGCGTCAAGAAAACGCGTACATAAATTATAATTTTCCGAATTGATTAGTTGATTGAAAAATTTTATTTTATCAATATATATTTCTTGCTTAATTTTTCATAAGAATTACAGGATCATTCTGTAATCCTCCCCCCTGTTTGAGCTATAATATACGCAGGAGAGAGGGGAGACAGATATGAAGTCTAAATTTGAAGCATCTATTGACAACCTAAAAGAAATTGAAATGAACGCCTATGCCTACGAACTAATACGAGAGATCGTTCTCCCAGATATGCTTGGCCAAGATTACTCTTCCATGATGTATTGGGCAGGAAAACATCTCGCCCGTAAGTTTCCTCTTGAATCATGGGAGGAATTTCCGGCCTTCTTTGAAGAAGCGGGCTGGGGAACCCTCACCAACGTAAGCGCTAAAA
>NZ_AVOF01000006.1:0-507 GCF_000465935.2 Pseudomonas sp. EGD-AK9 | reverse complement strand
GGCGGCGGCACCCTGCTCCAGCTCGGCGCGCTCGGCCTGGGCCGGCAGGGCGAGGATCAGCCCCTGCAGCACATCGAGAAACTCCAGCTGTTCCTGGTATTCCGTGGCGTTGACCACCTGGCCGGCGGCCACGCTGGCAGGGTAGTCGGCGCCGATATAGCCAAGCAGGTGCAGGGCCTGGGCGGCGCCGTCGAGGGGTTCGCCGAGGGCGAGAAAACTGAGACTGGCCAGCAGCGGCAGCAGCAGCCAGGCCAACAGGGATCGAGAACGACTCATCAATGCATGCCAAACGAGAATGGGTGGCATTAAATTGTTGCCGCCCTAAGGATCTCGCACAAGGACAATCTGACACATCTGGTAACAATCAGGCGAACGGACTGTTCGAAGATGCGCCGGCATCCCGCACCTCGGCCGCCATTGCGGCGGCCGAACGGGGGCAGGCGTCACACCGCGGCGCGCTTGACCGTGGCCAGCAGCCCGGCGGCGGCGACGAACAGCGCGGCGAAG
>NZ_AVOF01000005.1:0-506 GCF_000465935.2 Pseudomonas sp. EGD-AK9 | reverse complement strand
GGATTGACGCCAAGGAGGTAACCGCTCATCGCGCAGGCTTTTTCGAAGAAATATACAAGGTATCCAAAAGTATATGCATTCAGCTCAGGAATGTTAACGATTAAGTTCGGAACATTTCCGTCTGTATGGGCAAGCATTGTACCTTGGAATGCTTTTTTGTTAACGAAATCAACCGTTTTACCGGCTAAATAGTTCAAGCCGTCAAGATCGTTATCCGCTTCCTCAATTGTCAGTTCATGTTTAGGCTTCTCTACGTTCAGCACTGTTTCGAATAAATCTCTGCGGCCTTCTTGTACATACTGGCCTAAAGAATGAAGGTCTGTTGAATAGTTCGCTGAAGAAGGATAAATGCCCTTCTCATCTTTCCCTTCGCTTTCTCCGAACAGCTGCTTCCACCATTCCGCAAAGTATTGAAGCGCCGGTTCGTAGTTGATGAGCATTTCAATTGTTTTGCCCTTATTATAAAGGACATTGCGAACAACCGCATATTGGTATGCTGGGTTATC
>NZ_AVOF01000004.1:0-508 GCF_000465935.2 Pseudomonas sp. EGD-AK9 | reverse complement strand
GAACCTGTGCAATTTTTAAATGGGAGTCTCTCCAAGCAAGAGCGGGATACACTCGTTGAGAAATTTCAAAGGAAAGAATATCCGACACTGATTCTTTCACTCAAAGCTGGAGGCACCGGACTTAATTTGACCGCCGCCAATCACGTCATCCATTATGACAGATGGTGGAACCCGGCGGTTGAAAATCAAGCGACTGACCGGGCATACCGCATAGGCCAGGAGCGCTTTGTCCACGTTCATAAAATGATTACGACGGGAACAATCGAAGAAAAAATTGATGTCATGCTTGAATCCAAGCAAACCCTGAACGATCAAATTATCCAAAGTGAAAACTGGATTACCGAGCTTTCCACACAGGAGCTTGAAGAATTGTTTACATTAAGCGCTACAGCGCAATAATCATGACTAAAAAAGCTGGCTCTGAAAGAGCCAGCTTTTTTTCGTTCATAGCCGTCACGCCGAATTTTCAAAAAATCCGTTACGCCGGTTATATCAACAGGATGCGCTT
>NZ_AVOF01000003.1:0-13167 GCF_000465935.2 Pseudomonas sp. EGD-AK9 | reverse complement strand
GGTCGCCAACCTGCGCCAGAGCGCCGAGGCCTTCGCCCTGCTCGGCATCCGTGTGCTGGTGGAGGCGATCAACCCCATCGACATGCCGGGGTTCCTGATCAACACCCCTCAGCAGCTGGACGAGCTGCTGCGCGCGGTGAATCACCCGAATCTCGCGGCGCAGTACGACCTCTACCATATGGCCCGTCAGGAGCTGGACCTGGTCGCCGGCATGCGCCTGTTGGCCGGGCGCATCGGCCACGTGCAGTTCGCCGACTGCCCCGGCCGCGGTGCGCCGGGCACCGGCGAGCTGGCCTTCCTGGCGTTGCTGCGTGCGCTGCGCGAGAGCGGCTACGGCGCTTGGCTGGGGGCGGAGTACAAGCCGGGCGAGGCGGGTACCCAGGCCAGCCTGGGCTGGTTGCAGCCGTTCAGGGAGTACGCGGGCGGTGTTTGAATGGCGCTTTTCCGCGTCGCCGCTAAAGCCCCTCCCACCGTATCTGTGCCGCTGATGTAGGCGACGCTTCAGCGGCGAGCTTTTTGGCTCGGCGTGTTTCGGTCGATAGGACGGAGCCCGGATGCACTCCGGGGATGGCTGGCGCTAGAACCGTGTGCCCACCCGCTCCAGCGGCCGGTAGTGCGGGGGGAACAGGCTGACGATCTCTTCCAGCGGCAGCGGCTTGCTGAACAGGTAGCCCTGCACCTGATCGCAGTCGCGCTCCTGCAGGAAGGCCAGTTGCTCGCTGGTTTCCACGCCCTCGGCCACCACCTTCAGGCGCAGGGCATGGGCCATGGCGATGATCGCGTGGACGATCTCGCGGTCCTGGCTGGAGGCAGCGAGGTCCTGGATAAAGGAACGGTCGACCTTGAGGGTGTCCAGCGGCAGGCGGCGCAGGTAGGCCAGGGACGAATAGCCGGTGCCGAAATCGTCGATCGACAGGCTCACGCCCAGGGCGCGAATGCTCTCCAGCAGGCCGATGGCGCGGTTGATATTGCTCAGCAGCGCGCTTTCGGTGACCTCCAGCTCCAGGCTCTGCCCCGGGCAGCGGCTGTCGTGCAGGATCTGCGCGATGCGTCCGGGCAACTGGTCGTTGCCCAGGTTCAGCGCCGAGCAGTTGACCGCCACCTTCAGTCCCGGATAGCCCATCTCGTCCAGGCTGCGCAGGTCGTGGCAGGCGCGGCGCAGCACCCAGTCGTCGAGCTGGTCGATAAAGCCGTTGGTCTCGGCGATGGCGATGAAGCGCTCCGAGGTGAGCAGGCCGTTCTGCGGGTGGCGCCAGCGCACCAGCGCCTCCAGCTTGTGCAGGGCGCCGCTGCGCAGGTCGATGATCGGCTGGTAGAACAGGGTCAGGCCGTTGTCCTGTTGCAGCGCCTGGCGCAGGTCTTCCTCCAGTTGCAGCTCGAACGAGGCCTTCTGTTTCAGGTGCGGGTTGAAGAAGTGCACCACGTTGCGTCCGCTGCCCTTGGATTGGTACAGCGCCAGGTCGGCATGCTTGAGCAGCTCGTCGGCGCCGCCACCATCGCGCGGGAACAGGCTGATGCCGATGCTGGTGGTCATCACGATCTTGCGCCCGGCCAGCTCTATCGGTTCCTTCATCTGCTCCAGCAGACGCTGGGCCAGGACGCGCGGCGCGGCGTTGCTGTCGAGGCTGGCGACCACGCAGAACTCGTCGCCGCCGAAGCGGGCGATCAGGTCGCGTTCGCGCAGGGCGCCGCGGATGCGCTGGGCGACCACCCGCAGCAGGTCGTCGCCGGCGGCGTGGCCGAGGGTGTCGTTGATCCGCTTGAAGTGATCGATGTCGAGGAACATCACCGCCAGGCCGCGGCCGACTATGGCGTGTTCCTCCAGGGTGGCGGCGAACACCCGGTTGAAGCCGCGGCGGTTGAGCAGCTCGGTCAGCGGGTCGAAGTGCGCCGCCTGTTCCAGCGAGGCCTTGGCCTGGTCGAGCTGCGCCAGCAGGTGGTTGACCCGCTGCAGGTCGCGCTCCTTGTCGTCCAGCTTGCGGTTGGCCCAGGAAGCCACCAGGCTCAGGGCGACCACCGCCAGGGTGATGACGGCCACGCTCAGCCCCAGCTGCAGGCTGTTGTCGGCGCCCTGCACCTCGAGCGTGGCGCCTTGCGGCACCACCAGGTGCAGCGCCGCCATGCCGGTGAAATGCATGGCGGTGATGGCGGCGCCCATCACCAGCGCGGCCGAGTACTTCAGCCAGTGGCGGTAGGGTGCGCTGCTGCTGCGCCGATGATGGGCCAGCAGCTGCGCGGCGAGGCTGGCGCCGATGGCGATGACGATGGACAGGGCGAACAGCCCGCCGTGGTAGTAGGCCTGCGCCGTCGAGCGCATGGCGGCCATGCCGCTGTAGTGCATGGCGGCGATGCCCAGGCCGATGATCGCCGCGGCCAGGGCGCGGCTGCCGAGGCCGGCGTCGCGCTGGGCCATGCAGTAGAGGGCGAGCAGGGCGGCGGCCAGGGCCACCAGCAACGACAGCAGGGTGGTGGCCAGGTCGTAGTGGATGGCCAGCGGCGCGCGGAAGGCCAGCATGCCGATGAAGTGCATCGACCAGATGCCGCCGGCCAGGCACAGCGCGCCGACCAGGCCCCAGGCCAGGCGCATGCCGCGCTGCGGCACCTGGTCGAGGTGCTCGACTATCGCCAGGGTGCCCAGGCTGCCGGCCGTGGCGACCAGGTAGGCGAGCACCGTCAGCCAGGGATCGTGGCTGCAGTCCAGCAGCAGCTGGCTCTGCTCGGGCAGCTGCGCGAGAAACCGAATCGACCACCCATCCATAGCCACCCCCCGCAGTGCAGCCCCGACGCCCTCCTCAGTCAAGCACAAACGTGCCAAGTCAGTCGCTTTTACCGTAATCGTTGAGCGAGATCACCCGAGTCTTGCCGATGCGGTGGCGGTAGATCTCGCGCAGGTACTTGATCGCCTGCTTGACGCTGCCGCGGCTCAGGCGGATGTCGTTGATCGAGACGAACTTGTCGGCGTCGTGGATCAGCTCGCGGTACTTCTTCTCGTACATCGGCTTGATCGCGTACCAGTTGGTGTCGAGGATCTTCGCCGGGTCCTCGTGCTCGTTGAGCATGGCATCGAGCTTGGCCTCGTCGAAGTGCTCGGCGACGATGAAATCGAGCATGGCGTCGTCCAGGCTGTCGTCGAAGCGGTACTGGTCGCGGGCGAAGCAGCGCTTGATGTAGGCGACGATCAGGGTCAGGAAGTCGTCCGACAGGCACGGGCTCTTGACGATCAGGGTGGTCAGCGACAGGTTGGCCGAGGCGCCGATCACCAGGGCATAGCGCTTGAGCGTGGTGTTGGGGAAGAGGTTGTTGAGGTGGGTCTTGAGCCGGTTCAGGTCCATGTAGGACAGCTTGTAGTCCTTGGGCAGGGAGACGATGGACACCACCGAGGAGCAGTTCTTGAAGAAGTGCAGCTCGCTCAGCTGCGTCGCGTCGTAGCCGCTGGCCTTGTACTGCTCCAGGGCCTGGCGATAACGCTTGGACTCGATCGGCAGCAGGCTGATGCCCTCGATGGCCTGGGTCACCTTGTTGAAGTGCGGCAGGTCGATGGAGCGGAAGAACAGGTCGTCGATGTTCAGCCGCGGCGCGTGCTGCTCCTTGTCCAGCACGCGGAATTTCTCCGAGAGCTGCGCCGGCTGTTCGGGCACCACGGATTCGGCGTAGGCCACCGCCACCGGTCCGGCCAGGCTCATGAACAGGTCGTTGGCGTCGAGGCGGATGGTCTCGCCGATGTCGATGCCGGCGCGGCGGAAGTAGTTCTGGTCGTAGTCGCCGGTGACCGCCTGGGCGGTGAGGATGTTGAAGATCTGCTGCGAGATGTACTGGTTGGCGTGGCGCTCCATGGCGGTCACGTCGATGTTGTGGATGCTGCCGTCGCCGCTCTCCTCGGCGTAGCGCATGATGTCGTTGGAGATCAGCATCATGGCGTTCCACGGGCGGATGCGGCGCATCACGCTCTCGGCGCTGCTCTGCTCGTTGTCGAAGTTGTAGGAGAAGTCCCACTCTTCGGCCAGGTACTTGCACAGCAGGCGCCCGGCGTTGATGTGCAGGGCTTCGGACATCTCGCTGCGCTGGTCGGAGATGTTCGGCAGGATGCAGATGCCGCTGGTGAAGATCGGCTCGAAGACGAAACCATGGTCGCGCTGCGCCTCGTCGTCCACGTTGGCCTTGCTGTCGAAGGTCTTGCTCATGTAGGCGAACTGCTGCGCCAGGCCGAACTCCGAGGCCATGCCCGAGCCGGTGCCGCCGCCGGCGCTGAAGATATAGAAGTACAGACGCGACTGGTTGGCCTTGATCCCGCAGGAGTCGATCAGGTAGCTGTGGATGAACTTCCAGTCTTCGTTGGAGAAGCGCTGGGTGTCCTTGTTGAGGATGATCTTGGCCAGGTACTGGCCGAGGATCGGCGCGTTGCCGGCGCCACCGGCATGCACCTCGGACAGGTCCATGATCTTCATCTTGCTGTAGTCGTCGAGAAAGCCGCTCATCTCGCCCTTGCGCGAGAAGCGGATGCGGCCCTCGATGTCCTTGTCCAGGTCGCCGAGCATCACCAGCGGCTCGATCAGGAACACCGGCTTGCTGCTCTTGTGTGGGGCGCGCAGCAGGTTGCTGCGAATCCAGCGGCTGGGTCGCGAGGCCTGCTCGGCGGCGGCGGTGGCCTCGCTGTGGAATTCCTCCAGGTAGAACTGGCGGGCGTTGTACACCAGCGAGGCGACGTCCAGGGCGATGTTCGAGCCGCAGCGGCCGAGGCCGATCAGGCACACCGAGGGGAACTGCTGGATGCGGCTCGACTCGCCCTCGTCCAGCGGCTCGCCCAGGGGGAAGACCAGGTTGCGCAGGCCGTCGAGGTTATCGAGGATGCGCTCGATGTCGCGTTCGGTGAAATACAGGTACTGCTCGCCGGTATCGCCGCGCACCGGCAGCGCGGGCGGCGCCAGCAGGGTGTCGGCGAGATCGGCCAGGGTGGCTTCCTTGGCGGCGGCAACGGCGTCTTTCTTGGTTTTCATCGGTGACAGTCCGGCGAGTCGGTGGGGTATTGGCCATTGGCCATGAAATGGCCAGCCCCATGGTTCTAGCACGGAATAAAGCGCTTCGCATTATTCCAGCCAGATATGAACGATTTTTTGGCGTCAACGCCCCATCGGTGTGCATAAATCCAGCGAATAGTCGCAGACAAGCCGCGGCAAAGCCTCTAGATTGCCCCTCACCCAAGGTTCGGCCGGTGCTGCCAAGGTAGGCGCCACCGCGGTAGGCCCGACGTGGACAACAACAAGAGAGATTGCCATGCAGCCCAACCAGCAAGCATCCAACGCCTGGCGCATCCTGTTCCTGCTATTCCTCGCCAACCTGTTCAACTTCTTCGACCGCACCATCCCCGCCATCATCATCGAGCCGATCCGCCTGGAATGGGGCCTCAGCGACCTGCAGCTGGGGCTGATCGGCACCGCCTTCACCATCGTCTACGCCCTGGCCGGGGTGCCGCTGGGGCGCATGGCCGACACCGGCGCCCGGCGCAAGATCATGGGCTGGGGCCTGGCCGCCTGGAGCGGGCTGACCGCGCTGAACGGCATGGCGTGGAATTTCTGGAGCTTTCTGCTGATTCGCATGGGCGTCGGCATCGGTGAGGCCAGCTACGCGCCGGCGGCCAACTCGCTGATCGGCGACCTGTTCCCGGCGCACAAGCGCGCGCGAGCCATGGGCATCTTCATGCTCGGCCTGCCGCTGGGGTTGCTGCTGGCCTTCTTCACCATCGGCGCCATGGTCCAGGCCTTCGACAGCTGGCGCGCGCCCTTTCTGATCGCCGCCGTGCCTGGGCTGATCCTCGCCCTGTTCCTGTTCTTTATCCGCGAGCCGGCGCGCGGTGCGGCGGAGAGCACCCGGGTCAGCAGCGCGCCGGTGGACAAGCCGCTGCGCAAGGTGCTGGCGATCCGTACCTTCTGGTGGCTGGTGCTGGCCGGGCTGGCGTTCAACTTCGCCTCCTATGCCTGCAATTCCTTCATGGTGCCGATGCTGCAGCGCTACTTCGGTCTGCAGTTGCAGGATGCGGCGATGGCCACCGGGGTGATAGTCGGGCTGACCGGCTTGCTCGGCCTGACCCTGGGCGGCTGGCTGGCGGACAAGGTGCACCAGCGCTGGGCCAATGGCCGTCTGCTGTTCGCGGCTTTCAGCATGCTGCTAGCCTGCCTCTGCACCGCCTGGGCGCTGAGCGCCGGGCGCATCGACACGGCGCTGTTCGTCGGCGTGTTCAGCCTCGGCTGGCTGTTCTCCTACAACTTCTACACCTGCGTCTACACGGCGATCCAGGACGTGGTCGAGCCGCGCCTGCGCGCCACCGCCATGGCCCTGTTCTTCGCCGGCCTGTACTTGCTCGGCGGCGGCCTCGGCCCACTGGCGGTGGGCTGGCTGTCGGATCACTACGCCCAGGCAGCCATGCATGCGGCCGGCGCCAGCGAGATGAGCGAGGCGTTCAAGGCCGTCGGCCTGCACGACGCCATGCTGCTGATTCCTGTGGCGCTGTTTCTCACCCTGTTGGCGCTGCTGCAGGCCGCCCGCTGTTTCCAGCAGGATGCGCTGCGCATGCGCGAGGGGTTGGCTGGGGCTGCTTTGGCTTGATCGTGGGATGGTGCGCGCGGCGCACCCTAAGGGAGTAGGGGCGCCGTGTGAGCTTCGGGGGGAGGGTGCGCCATGCGCACCCATCTCAGGGCACCAGCAGGATCTTGCCGTCGCGCTCGCCGCTGGCGGCCGCGGCCACGGCGTCCTTGATATGGGCCAGGTCGTAGGTGGCGGCGACGCGGGTCTTCAGCTTGCCGCCGGCGATCAGCTGCACCAGCTCGCCGAACACCTTCATCTGCTCGGCCGGCGTGGCCTGCTGGAACCACTTGGCCAGCCAGAAGCCGCGCAGGGTGACGTCGCGGAACACGAAGGAGGCCGGCGATACCAGGCACGGCTGGCCGCTCATCATGCCGTAGTTGACCAGCACGCCGCCGTTGCACAGGGTCGCGGCGATATGGTCGGTGCTGGCGCCGCCCACCGCATCAATGCCCAGGCGCACGTCGGCGCCGCCGGTGGCCGCGCGCACGCGCTTGGCCAGGTCGTGGCCGTCCACCAGCACCAGATCGCCGCCTTCGGCCTCGACGCCGGCCACGGCCGATTCGCGGCGCACCACGTTGATGGTCTTGAAGCCGCGCAGCTTGGCCAGCTGGATCAGGTAGCTGCCGACGCCGGAGTTGGCGGCGTTCTGGATCACCCAGTCGCCCGGCTTGAGGTCGACGAACTCGCTGAGCAGCAGCGAGGCGGTCGGCGGGTTGACGGTGAGCATGGCCAGCTGCAGCGGGTCGGCGTCCGGCAGCGGGATCAGCTTGTCGGCTGGCGCATTGAGGGCGCTGACCCAGGTACCGCAGCCCACCGGCAGCAGCACGTTCTGGCCGACCTTGAGGTTGCCGACGCCCTCGCCGAGCGTTTCGACCCGACCGACGCCCTCGTTGCCGCCGATGGCCGGCAGCGGCGGCAGCATGCCGTAGGCGCCGGTCAGGGTCAGCACGTCGGAGGGGTTGATCGGCGCGGCCAGCACCTTGACCCGCACTTGGCCGGCGGCCGGCGCCGGCAATTGCAGCTCGACCGCTTCGATCACGTCCTGCGGCACCGGGCCGCGTTGCTGGTATTGGGCTTTGAGCATGATGATTCTCCTGGGGCAGGCGCAGAAATGCGTGGAGCCAGTCTAGCCGCGCGCGGGCAAAGCGGAATGAATCGCCGTGCATCCACTCTGGTGATGGGCGGCCGGCGCCGTCTATGCTCAGGGCTCGTTCGAGTCAGGGACGTGGCATGTACAGATGCTGGGTAGGCGTGCTGTTGCTGTGGCTGGCCGCGGGGGCGTGCGGCGAGACGTTGCGCGTCGGTTTCGGCACGCACAAGCCGCCCTACGTGTTCGAGGGCGAGCCGCGCGGTCTGGAATACGAGCTGGTGGACCGCGCCGCGCGCCTGGCGGGGTTCGACATGGCGGCCTACTACGCGCCCATGGAGCGCCTGCACCTGATGCTGCGCCGCGGCGAGATCGACGCCATCACCACCACCAACGAACGCAGCGGCGTCGAGGCCTTCTACTCGGACATCTATATCCACTACCACAACGCCGCGGTCGCCCTGGCCGCGCGCGGCTACCGCATCGAACGCATCGCCGACCTGGGCGGCTACTCGGTCAGCGCCTTCCAGCGCGCCCGCCTGCTGCTGGGCGCGGAGTTCCAACGCATGGCCGAGGGCAATCCGCGTTACCGCGAGGAGGCCCTGCAGATCAACCGCAACCGCCTGCTCTACAGCGGCCGGGTCGAGGTGGTGATCGGCGATCCGCGGATCATCCAGCACTTCAATCGCGAGGTGGCCGAGCAGGTCGACGTCAGCCAGCCGCTGGCCTGGTACCCGCTGTTTCCCCCCACCGCCTACCGGGTCGGCTTCCGCCTGGACGCGCAGCGCCAGCGCTTCGACCAGGGCCTGCGCCAGTTGCGCGCGAGCGGTGCTTATCAGGTGATCGAGCGTCGCTACCTGAGCGACTGAAACCTGGCGAAACCTTTTGCGGGGCTGTCTCGGCCGTACCGCTGTAGCACTATGCGGACTCGTTCCGCGACTCGCATGGAGGAGCCCCGATGTTGCGTCCACACCTGCTTGCCAGCCTTGGCCTGGCAGCGCTGCTGAGCAGCCAGGCGAGCCTGGCCGAGTCCCGCCAACTGCCCAGCGAGCTGGGTCAGCTGCAGATCGAGACCGTTGCCGAGGGGCTGGCCAACCCCTGGGGCCTGGCTTTCCTGCCGGATGGCCAGGGTTACCTGGTGACCGAGCGCCCCGGGCGTCTGCGCCGGATCGCTCCGGACGGCGCCTTGTCGGCGCCGCTGGGCGGCGTGCCCGAGGTGTTCGCGGTGGGCCAGGGCGGTTTGCTCGACGTGGTGCTGTCGCCGGATTTCGCCGCCGACCGTCTGGTCTACCTGTCCTACGCCGAGGCCGGTGACGGTGCGGCCGGCACGGCGGTCGGGCGCGGCCGTTTGTCCGCCGATGCCACGGCGCTGGAGGGCTTCGAGGTGATCTTCCGCCAGCAGCCCAAGCTGTCCAGCGGCACGCACTTCGGCTCGCGCCTGGTGTTCGACCGCGACGGCCACCTGTTCATCGCCCTCGGCGACAACAACCAGCGCTCCACCGCGCAGGCGCTGGACAAGCTGCAGGGCAAGCTGGTGCGCATCCATCCCGACGGGCGCATTCCGGCGGACAACCCCTTCGTCGACCAGGCCGGCGCCCGTGCGGAAGTCTGGTCCTACGGCCACCGCAACCAGCAGGGCGCGGCGCTCAATCCCTGGAGCGGCCGCCTGTGGAGCCACGAGCACGGCCCGCGCGGCGGCGACGAGATCAACATCCCCGAGGCGGGCAAGAACTACGGCTGGCCGCTGGCGACCCATGGCATCAACTACTCGCTGCTGCCGATTCCCGAGGCCAAGGGCGAGGCCGTCGCCGGCACCGAGCCGCCGCACCACGTCTGGGAAAAATCGCCGGCCATCAGCGGCATGGCCTTCTACGACGCCGAGCGTTTCCCGGCCTGGCAGCACAACCTGTTCATCGGCGCGCTGGCCGGCCAGGCGTTGATCCGCCTGCAGCTTGCTGGCGACAAGGTGGTGCACGAGGAGCGTCTGCTGCAACCGCTCAAGGCGCGCATTCGCGACGTGCGCCAGGGGCCGGACGGCTTTCTCTACGTGCTGACGGATGCGAGCGACGGACGACTGCTGCGCCTGGGGTTGGCGCGCGAGTAACGCGGGGGAGGGGGATGCCGGGTGCGCGCTGCGCACCCGCGGGCATTACTTCTTGCTGATGGTGATCTGCCGGGTGCCGCCGTAGGTCTGGCCGCTGACGCCCTTGGCGATCTGCTGGATCTCGCCGCCGCCCTGGAGGAAGGCCGCCACCTGGGCCTCGATGGACTCGCGGGTTTCCACGGCAGGGGCCGGCTTGCTGACTTTGCTGGTGGACGACTTGACGCGCAGGGTGGCCATGACCTTATCTCTCGACGATGGGCGGTCGGCCATTGTGCCTGATCGGGGCGCCGCCTGCTCGCCTAATCGTCTGGGACCGCTCTGGCGGGGCCGCTCGTCGAGGCCCTGGATGCCGGCTAATCGCTTGTTTTCAAGGCACTTAAAGCACTTCTCGACCGGCTGTCGATTAACCGCGCGAGCAACCCTGGCACAGCCGAACTCGGGTAGAATGGCCGGCTGTTTTGGCGAGGTGGAACGCGATGGCCTTAATCGGGCGGATGAATTCTTTGCAGGTGGTCAAGCACACCGACTTCGGTCTGTACCTGGACGGCGGTGCGGACGGCGAAATCCTCCTGCCCAAGCGCTACATCCCCAAGGGCGCGCCGAGCGAGGTGGACGACTGGCTCAACGTGTTCCTCTACCTCGACAGCGAAGACAAGCTGATCGCCACCACCCTGAAACCGAAGATCCAGCTCGGCGAGTTCGCCAGCCTCAAGGTGGTAGATATCAACCGCATCGGCCTGTTCCTCGACTGGGGCCTGGCCAAGGACCTGCTGTTGCCGCACTCCGAGGAGAAGCGTCCGCTGCAGCTCGGCGATTACTGCGTGGTCTACCTCTACCTGGACAAGCGCACCCGCCGCCTCACCGCCACCGCGCGTCTGGACCGTTATCTGGACAAGACCCCGGCCAATTACCAGGTGGGCCAGGAGGTCGATCTGCTGGTGGTCGAGCGCAGCGACCTGGGCTTCAAGGCCATCATCAACGGCCAGCACTGGGGCCTGATCCACAAGAACGAACTGTTCAAGTTCGTGCGCAACGGCATGCGCGAGAAGGGCTATATCAAGGAAGTGCGCGCCGACGGCAAGATCAGCCTGAGCCTGCAGCCGGTGGGGCGCGAGGCGGCCAGCGGCCTCGGCGAGCAGATTCTCGAACGCCTGCGCGCCCAGGGCGGCAGCCTGGCGCTGGGCGACAAGAGCCCGCCCGAGCTGATCGCCGAACATTTTCGCGTCAGCAAGGGCAACTTCAAGAAGGCCATCGGCGGCCTGTACAAGCAGGGCCTGATCCGCATCCACGACGACCGCATCGAACTGCTCGACAGCTGAGCCGCCAGCGGCTTGAGTCGCGCCGCGCCAACTCGCATAATGCCGCCGTCTTCCGCCGGTGTAGCTCAGTTGGTAGAGCAGCGCATTCGTAATGCGAAGGTCGCAGGTTCGACTCCTGTCTCCGGCACCATCCAACCCAAGGGCTTGCAGCGATGCAGGCCCTTGGCGTTTTCGGGCGTAGAATGCCGGGAACCTTGGTTCTGCCTGTGAGGTGCCCATGTTGGTCCGACTGCTGCTGCCGATCCTGTTCTGTGCATGGGCCTTGCCTTCCTGGGCCGATGTCACGCAGCCGATCCGGGTGATTCCCAAGAGCTATGTCAGCCCCGGCGCCAGCGGCAGTGTGTCCGGTTCGGCGCATTTTCAGCAGTACGATCTCTATGGCGGCCAGCGTCTGCCGCAGGCGCCGCTGCGCGAGGAGAGCCGCTACGGCAGCCATGCCAGCGAGGTACGCGGCGGCATTCGGCAGAGCATCGAGTATCCCGGCGGATTGCGTCTGGAACTGCAACCCGGCGGCGGCAGTTACCAGCAGCAGCGCAGCCGCTGAGTGCGGTCGGCCTCGCCAGGCGGGCGTGGCGTCAGCGCCGGCGATCCGCGGCGTGGTGGGCGGCGGTCCCTTGTGGTGCGGGTTCGTTGCGGTCGATGACCACGCGGTTGCGGCCGCCGCTCTTGGCTTGATAGAGGCACTCGTCGGCGCGTTGCAGCCAGCTTTCCCAATGTTCGCCGCTGCGCAGGATGGCGCCGCCGATGGACACCGTCACCGGCCCGCCGGGGCTTTCCAGTTCACTCTCGACGCGCTTCAGCAGATGCTGGGCGGCGGCATGCAGGCCGTCGAGCTCGGTGTTGGGCAGCAGCAGGAGAAATTCCTCGCCGCCGAAGCGGAACAGGCGGTCTTCCTTGCGCGAACAGCGCTTGACCAGTTCGACGAAGGCCACCAGCACCTGGTCGCCGATGTGGTGGCCGAAGCGGTCGTTGATCTGCTTGAAGTGGTCCAGGTCCATCACCAGCAGGCCGAAGCTGTCGCTGTGGCGGCGGTGGCTGGACATGGCGATCTTCAGTTCCTCGTTCATCGCCCGGCGGTTGCGCGCGCCGGTCAGCGGGTCGTGGATGGCCAGCAGTTGCAACTGGTCGCGCTGGGTGCGGGTGCGGACGGCGAAGATGAAGCTGAGCACGCTGGCCATCATCCCGGTGACCAGGAAGGAGACCATCTGGTAGTGGCTGTCGAACACGCTGCCGGGCACCAGCAGGGCGTGCGCCACCAGACAGGCGAGCACCAGGGCGGTGGCCAGCAGGGCCTTGCGGGGGGTGACCATGAAGAAGTTGAAGAGGATCAGCGGGTAGATCCAGAACAGGCCGTTGACCCCGAGGTTGATGGCGATCAGCGTCGAGCCGATGGAGAACACCGTGGCCAGGTAGATGCCCGGTTTGACCGTGTCGCGGGTGCGCCAGGCGTAGAACACGGCGAACAGGGTGGAGAGCACGATGATGGTGTCGGCTATGCCCACGAGGTAGTTGCCGTGCAGCAGGCGGTACACGGCGTAGGGTGAGATGCCCAGGACGCCGAACAGGCCCATCAGGGTGATGATCGACAGCTGGAAATCTTCGCGCAGGCGCTTGAGCAAGCGGGCAGTCTTGATGGCCATAAGCGTTCTTGTCGTTGTTATGTGGCAAGCATGCAGAGCTTTGACCGCTTATGGCAAGGGTAGATCCTGAGCAAAGTGCCAGCATTTGCGCCAGGCCGACGAGTCGCTCCGGCGCTTGAGGCCGGTTTGGTTAACCGCTGCGCATTTGCAACCGGCTGGCCGGTGACAGTTCGCCAGCGCCGCCGCATCATGGGCCGCCCGCCATCAGTTCAAGGATCTGCGCGTGTCCCAGTCATCGCCTCCATCCGTGGTATTCGCCGCGCAAAGCGTCGCCGGCCAGGTGCGCACGCACAACGAGGACGCCCTGGCCTGTCGCCCCGAGCTCGGTTTATGGGCGCTGGCCGACGGCATGGGCGGCCACGAGCGCGGTGAGGTGGCCAGCGCCCTGGCGCTGCAGGGCCTGATCGACGCGTTGCAGCACGGCGCCGAGCTGGCCGC
>NZ_AVOF01000002.1:0-36353 GCF_000465935.2 Pseudomonas sp. EGD-AK9 | reverse complement strand
CTCCGGCAACTGGCCGAGGGTGCGCCCGACCCAGCGCGCGGCGCGACCCAGGCCGGCCAGTCGGGCCAGCTCGCCGTAGCTGATCACCTTGCCCGCCGGCACCTGCGCCAGTACCAGGTACAGCGCCTCGCGCCGGGCCTCGGCGCTTGCCGGTGGCGGGGCCGGCCATGCAGACTCTGCCGGGTCCACTGTGCCCCTATGGGTTGTCCTCGTCATGCTGCCACGCCTGTTGTTCGCCTTCGTCCTTTATACCCTGGCCGCACCGCTGTGGGCCGACACCGTGTGGCTCGACAACGGCGACCGCCTCAGCGGCGAGATCGTCCTGCTCGACGGCGGCAAGCTGGCGCTGAAGACCAAGTACGCCGGCCAGGTGCTGATCGACTGGAAGGATATCGACACCCTGAGCTCGGACAAACCCCTGCTGCTGCGCCGCCAGGGCTTCGACAGCGAGCTGAGCAAGACCCTGGCGGCGGCCGGCGCCGGCATGGTGCGGGTGGAGGGCGAGCGCAGCCAGGTGCTGCCGCTGGCCGAGATCACCCGCCTGGTGCCGCCGCGGCCGCTGCTGGAGGATCGCGTCTGGGAAGGCAATCTCGACGCCAAGCTGGATATGGAGCGCAACGACAGCAAGGTCGACGAGTGGAAGCTCAAGGGCAACACGCGCGTCGAACATGGGCGCTGGCGCCATGTGCTGAGCGGCGAGCTGGAGCACGAGACCAAGAACGGCGAGAAGGTCGACGACAACTGGGAGCTGGAGTACGACCTCGACCGCTTCTTCACCGAGCACTGGTTCTGGCGGGTGGGGGGGGAGCAGCGCGAGGACGAGTTCGAGTCCATCGAGCGCCAGCGCATCCTCGGCACCGGGCCGGGCTACCGCTTCTGGGACGACGAGCTGGGCCGCTTCGACCTGATCGCCCAGTTCAACCGGGTGCGGCTGGAATCGGACATCGTCGATCTGGCCTTCGACACCACCTCGCTGGAGCTGGACTACAAGCGCCTGCTGTGGGGCACGCGGCTGGAGTTCTATGCCAACGCCGAGCTGCAGATGCCGCATATCGACGCCATCGACTACGTGCTCGACAGCGAGTTCGGCCTGCGCTACCGCCTCAACCAGTGGGCGCGGCTGTCGCTGCTGTACGAGCTCGACCAGTTGCGCGGCCAGGGCCAGACCATCTCGGATCGCCATTACCTGATCGGCGTCGGCGTGGGCTGGTGATGCCGCCCTACGGAGTGCCGCCCGGCGGAAACAGCTGAACTCTGCCGGCCGATGCCGGTCAGCTCTTGCTCTGGCGTCGGGCTTGCGCATAATGCCCGGCTTTTCGCCCCATCAGAGCTCAGTTGTCCTCGTTATGTCGCGTTCGCTACCGCTTTCCCTGCTCAGCCTGAGCCTCGCCCTGCTCAGCTCCACCGCCGTCGCCGATACCGTCTGGCTGAAGAACGGCGACCGCCTGACCGGCACCATCAAGTTCTACGACGGCAACAAGTTGCTGCTCCAGACCGACTATGGCGGCGCCATCGCCCTGGACTGGAAGAAGATCGCCACCCTGGAGAGCGAGCAGGCGCTGCTGATCAAGCAGGACGACTTCAATGGCGAGCGCGCCAAGTCGCTGCAGGCCGCCGAGCCGGGCAAGGTGACCCTGGCCAATGGCGACGTGCCGAAGACCGTGGAGTTGAGCGAGATCGCCCAGATCATCAAGCCCAAGCCGCTGGTGGAGGATTTCACCTGGAAGGGCAACGTCGACCTGGCGCTGGACTACAAGCGCGCCGAGAGCGACACCGACGACTACGACGTCGACGTCAAGACCCAGGCCCGCCACGGCTGGTGGCGGCACAACGCGCAGGCCGAGTACAACCGCGAGCTGAAGGACGATGTGGTCAGCACCGACAACTGGAGCGCCGAGTACGCCCTCGACCGCTTCCTCACCGAACAGTGGTTCTGGCAGGGGCGCTTCGAGTACAAGCGCGACCGCATCGAGGAGCTGGAGCGTCAGCGCACCCTGGGTACCGGTCCCGGTTACCAGTTCTGGGACAACGAACTGGGCGCCTTCTCCATCGCCACCCTGGCCAACCGCAGCGACTACGTCTACAGCAACGGCGAGCAGGACCGCTTCTACGCGCTCAGCGTCAAGTGGGACTACAACCGCTACCTGATCGGCAAGGCGGTGGAACTGTTCAGCGTCGGCGAGGTGGGCAAGCCGCTGGAAGGCGTCGCCGACTACACCCTGGATGCCGAGGTCGGCCTGCGCTACAAGGTCACCGACTGGGCCTCACTGAACATGAAGGCGGAAAAGGACATCGTCAGCGGTGCCGAGGGCGAGCTGGACGAGACCCGCTACAGCCTGGGCTTCGGCGTCGGCTGGTAAGCGCCCGGCGCAGTGGCCGAGCACGAAAAAGCCCGCGACTATCGCGGGCTTTTTCGTGGGGGGCGACTCAGTCGGTCTCTTCGAGGCTTTTGTTGTTCCAGCCGGCGCCGCCGGGGAGCAGCAGGTTGAGCAGCAGGGCGCTGACGGCGCACAGGGAAATCCCCGACAGGGCGAATTCCTTGCCGCCGATCACCATGCCGCCGATACCGAATACCAGGGTGACCGAGACGATGATCAGGTTGCGCGCCTCGGACAGGTCGACCTGGTGGCGGATCAGGGTGTTGAGGCCGACCACCGCGATGGAGCCGAACAGCAGGCAGAGGATGCCGCCCATCACCGGCACCGGAATGCTCTGCAGGGCGACGCCGAACTTGCCGACGAAGGCCAGGGCGATGGCGAACAGCGCGGCCCAGGTCATGATCTTCGGGTTGTAGCTCTTGGTCAGCATCACCGCGCCGGTCACTTCGGCGTAGGTGGTGTTGGGCGGGCCGCCGAACAGGCCGGCGGCCGAGGTGGCCAGGCCGTCGCCGAGCAGGGTGCGGTGCAGGCCCGGCTTCTTGACGAAGTTATTGCCGGTGACGCTGCCGATCGCCACCACGCCGCCGATATGCTCGATGGCAGGCGCCAGCGCTACCGGCACCATGTACAGGATGGCGCCCCAGTGCAGCTCGGGCGCGACGAAACTGGGCAGCGCCAGCCAGGGCGCGCTCGCCACCGCGCTGGTGTCGATCACCCCGAGCACGGCGGCGATCAGGCAGCCGACGGCGATGCCGGCAAGGATCGGCACCAGGCGGAAGATGCCGCGGCCGAGCACGGCGACCAGCAGGGTGGTGAGCAGCGCCGGCATCGAGATCAGCATGGCGGTGGTATAGGGCACCAGCTCGACGCTGCCGTCGCCGGCCTTGCCCATGGCCATGTTCACCGCCACCGGCGACAGGGCCAGGCCGATGGAGATGATCACCGGGGCGATCACCACCGGCGGCAGCAGGCGGTCGATGAAGCTGGGGCCGCGCAGTTTGACCAGCACCGAGAGCAGGATGTAGACCAGGCCGGCCGCCATCACCCCGCCGAGCACCGCCGGCAGGCCGAACTCGCCCTTGGCCGCCAGAATCGGCGCGATGAAGGCGAAGCTGGAGGCGAGGAACACCGGCACCTGGCGCTTGGTCACCAGCTGGAACAGCAGGGTGCCGAGGCCGGCGGTGAACAGCGCGACGTTGGGGTCCATGCCGGTGATCAGCGGCATCAGCACCAGGGCGCCGAAGGCCACGAAGAGCATCTGCGCGCCGGAGAGGCCCTGGCGCCAGAGCGGATCCTTGAATTCCGTTTGCGACATGTTCAGGCGTCCTTCTGCTTGGTGCCGAAGATCTTGTCGCCGGCATCGCCCAGGCCGGGGATGATGTAGCCGTGCTCGTTCAGGCGCTCGTCGATCGAGGCGGTGAAGATGGTTACGTCGGGGTGGGCCTTCTCGACCGCTTTGATGCCCTCGGGCGCGGCGACCAGCACCATGGCGCGGATGTCCTTGCAGCCGGCCTTCTTCAACAGGTCGATGGTGGCGACCATGGAGCCGCCGGTGGCCAGCATCGGGTCGATGATCAGCGCCAGGCGCTCGTCGATCTCCGGTGCCAGTTTCTCCAGGTAGGTGTGCGCCTCCAGGGTTTCCTCGTTGCGCGCCACGCCTACGGCGCTGACCTTGGCCCCGGGGATCAGGCTGAGCACGCCGTCGAGCATGCCGATGCCGGCGCGCAGGATGGGCACCACGGTGATCTTCTTGCCGGCGATCTTCTCCACCTGCACCGCGCCGGCCCAGCCCTGGATCTCGTAGCTTTCCAGCGGCAGGTCGTTGGTCGCCTCGTAGGTCAGCAGCGCGCCCACTTCCTGGGCCAGTTCGCGGAAATTCTTGGTGCTGATGTCGGCGCGGCGCATCAGGCCGATTTTGTGACGGATCAGCGGGTGGCGGATCTCGCGGATGGGCATGGGCTGGGGTCTCCGGCGGGCTGAGAGCCCATTCACGGTCTGCTGCGCGTCGGCCAAACAGCGTTGAAAACAGCTTCGGAATGCTCATTTACCATTCGTAAACTCCGCTTCCTCAGCTTTTTTCGCCGCTGTTTTGCTCTAGCTCGCGAGACCCTGAACGGGCTCTGGGAAAAATCGCGTTAGATTAAAGCATTGCTCATGCCAGGTGGTGGGTGACTGATGGGTCAGCGCACCGCGCGAGCGGCCTCGGCTACGCTGGTCAGGCGAGGCTTGGCAAGTGCGACGCAGGTCTGTACCTTTGCCCGCTTTTATTTGACTGATCGCTCAGCTTTTGCCGCCGATCGCCGCTCATTTCATCAGCCCGACCAAGAGAGAACGCCCCATGTCCGCCGATCTCGCGCACATCCGCCAAGTCATGGCGGAAGCCGACTGCCTGTTCACCGAAGCCGAGGTGGAAGCGGCCATCGACCGCGTCGCCGCCCAAATCAACGCCGAACTGGCCGAACGCAACCCGGTGGTGTTCTGCGTGATGAACGGCGGCCTGATCTTCTCCGGCAAGCTGCTGCCCAAGCTGGCCTTCCCGCTGGAGGCGTCCTACCTGCACGCCACCCGCTACCGCAACGAGACCAGCGGCGGCGAGCTGTTCTGGAAGGCCAAGCCGGAAGTCTCCTTTATCGACCGCGACGTGCTGATCATCGACGACATCCTCGACGAAGGGCACACCCTCGGCGCGATCATCGACTTCTGCCGCCACGCCGGCGCCCGTGCGGTGCACACCGCGGTGCTGATCGACAAGGAACACCAGCGCAAGGCGCGCCCGGACCTCAAGGCCAACTACGTCGGCCTGCACTGCATCGACCGCTATATCTTCGGCTACGGCATGGACTACAAGGGCTACTGGCGCAACGCCGCCGGCATCTACGCGGTCAAGGGGCTGTAAGCGCGTTCTGCGCCCGGATTTCATCCGGGCTACGGCTCCAGGCCTTCTCCCAGCCAGCGCAGCGCCTTCTGCCGCGCCTGCGCCAGATCGCGCACGTAGGCCAGTTCGCCGGCGCGCCGGTGCACTCCGGCGCGGCGCAGTTGCAGGCGCACCTGCGCGGTCGGGCCGCTGAGGATCAGCGCCACGCCCTGCTGGCGGTAGTCGCGCAGCACGTTGTCCAGCGCGGCGATGGCGGTCATGTCCAGCAGCGGCACCGCGCTGATATCGACTATCACCACGCGCACCCCCGGGGTGAAGCGGCGCAGCACGCTCAGGGCCTTCTCCGCCGCGCCGAAGAACAGCGGCCCGCGAATGGCGTAGGCCAGCACGTGCTCGGGCAGGTCCTGCAGGGCCTGGCGCTGCTGCCGGCTCAGCGCGGCGGTGTCGGTCAGCTCGCTCATGCGCTTGATGAACAGCCCGGCGGCCAGCAGCAGGCCGACGCCGACCGCCAGCACCATGTCGAACAGCACCGTCAGCAGCAGGCAGGTGAGCAGCACCAGCACGTCGCCGCGCGGGGCGATGCGCAGGGTGTGGGCCACATGCTGCGGTTCGCTCATGTTCCACGCCACCACCAGCAGCAGGGCCGCCAGCGCCGCCATCGGCAGGTAGCTGAACAGCGGCGCCAGCAGCAGGATCGCCGCCAGCACCACGCCGGCGTGAATCAGCGCTGCCAGTGGCGAGAAGGCGCCGGCGCGCACGTTGGCGGCGGTGCGGGCGATGGCCGCGGTGGCGGTGATGCCGCCGAAGAAGGGCGCGGCCAGGTTGCCCAGGCCCTGGCCGATCAGCTCGGCATTGGGGTCGTGCTTGCTGCCGCTCATGCCGTCGGCGACCACGGCGCAGAGCAAGGATTCGATGGCACCGAGCATGGCGATGGCGAAGGCCGGGGCCAGCAGCTGGCGGATCAGCTCGAAGGACAGCACCAGCGGCTGGCCGTCCGCGCCGGGCAACTGCCAGGGCAGGCCCGGGCTGGGCAGAAAGGGCGGGATGCCGGGGTGCTCGATGCCGTCGAGCCTATAGCTGAAGCGTTCGCCCAGGGTCGCCACCGGCAGGCCGAGGTGTTCCAGGGCGAGGGCCAGCAGGGCGCCGACGGCCAGGGCGACCAGGTGCGCGGGAATCTTCGGCGCCAGGCGCGGCCACAGCAGCAGGGTGGCCAGGCAGATGGCGCCGACCAGGCTGTCGCCCGGCTGCAGGCTGGGCAGCGCGCTGGCCAGCAGGGCGAGCTGCTGCAGCAGGTGCTGCGGGGTTTCGGCCAGTTCCAGGCCGAGCAGGTCCTTGAGCTGCAGGATGGCGATGACGATGCCGATGCCGGCGGTGAAGCCCAGGGTCACCGGATAGGGCACGAACTCGATCAGGCGGCCGGCGCGCAGCAGGCCCAGGGTGATCAGGATGACGCCGGCCAGCAGGGTGCACAGCAGCAACCCGCCCAGACCATATTGCTGGGTGATCGGCAGCAGGATCACCACGAAGGCCGCGGTGGGCCCGGAGATATTGAAGCGCGAGCCGCCGCACAGGGCGATCAGCGGCGCGGCGATCAGCACGGTGTACAGGCCGTGTTGCGGTGCCACGCCGACCGCGATGGCCAGCGCCATGGCCAAGGGGATGGCGATGATGCCGACCGTCAGCCCGGCGCTCAGGTCGCCGCGCAGGGCCTTCCAGGAGTAGCCGGCGCGCAGGGTCTGGCGCCAGGCGGCGAACAGCGGCAGGGAGTGGCGTGGCATGGTGGCTCCGGGATGGCTCGGCGCATTATAGGAGCGGCGCGCCGTGCGGCGGCATGACCTAGGTCGGCTGTTGCGTCGAATGTTCGCGTGCTAGCCTGCTCGGCTGCGCGTTGAGCCGCGCGCGGCGCGGCGGTAAACTGCCGGCCCTCTGTAATGCTGGCGGGAGCGGGCGATGCGTAAAGACAAGAAGCAGGTGATTGGCGAAGAAATCAGCGACGACTCGATCAAGCTGTTCCTGGCGGTGGAGCCGGCCGATGCCACGCCACCCTCGCTGCACAAGCTGATCAAGGCCTATCGCGGTCTGCGCATCGACGACTTCGAACGTTTCGTCGGCTTCTTCGTTGCCGCCGGCTACGACCTGACGGCTACCGACGCGCAGGGCCACGACTTCGTCGCCCTGATCCAGGATCAGCGCAACGCCGAACCCTATATCGAGGTGATCAAGGCCGCGCGCGCCGGCTGATCCTGCAGTCGGGCGGACATGCCGAAGGCTTGTCCGCCCTGTGGTTTGCCTTTCTTCCAGGCAATAAAAAACCGGCCACGGGGGCCGGTTTTTCAAGAACCTGTCGCGATTAGGCGGCAGCAGCTTCGCCCAGCGCCTTGATGTGCGCGTTCAGGCGGCTCTTGTGACGAGCGGCTTTGTTCTTGTGGATGATGCCCTTGTCGGCCATGCGGTCGATGACCGGAACGGCCAGGGTGTAGGACGACTTGGCAAGCTCGAGGTCTTTGGCGTCGATAGCCTTGACCACGTTCTTGATGTAGGTACGGACCATGGAGCGCAGGCTGGCGTTATGGCTACGGCGCTTCTCAGCCTGTTTGGCGCGTTTTTTGGCAGAAGGTGAGTTGGCCACCGTCAAGCTCCTCGAAAACTGGGGGGTTACGACAAATAAGGCCGCGAATCATGCCGACCCCCTGGGCATCTGTCAAGCCCGCTGGCGCTTTCCCGTGCTGGCCTGACCAATGGCGGCTCGCTACACTCGACGCCTTCGCGCGCCGGCGGATTGTCCAGCGGCGCGCCCGTTTGCGGGAAATCGAGTCACTCCATGAATCTGCTCAAATCCCTGGCCGCGGTCAGTTCCCTGACCATGGTCTCGCGCGTGCTGGGTTTCGTGCGCGACACCATCATCGCTCGCACCTTCGGCGCCGGGGTGGCGTCGGACGCCTTCGTGGTGGCCTTCAAGCTGCCCAACCTGCTGCGCCGCATCTTCGCCGAGGGGGCGTTCTCCCAGGCCTTCGTGCCGATCCTGGCCGAGTACAAGATGCAGCAGGGCGAGGAGGCCACGCGCATCTTCGTCGCCTACGTCTCGGGCTTGCTGACCCTGGTGCTGGCGCTGGTCACCGCCATCGGCGTGCTGGCCGCACCCTGGATCGTCTGGGCCACCGCGCCGGGGTTCGCCGATGAGGCCGAGCGCTTCGAGCTGACCGTCGACCTGCTGCGGGTGACCTTCCCCTATATCCTGCTGATCTCGCTGTCGTCGCTGGCCGGCGCCATCCTCAACACCTGGAACCGCTTCTCGGTGCCGGCCTTCGTGCCGACCCTGCTGAACGTCAGCATGATCGGCTTTTCCGTGTTCCTGACGCCCTATTTCGACCCGCCGATCATGGCCCTGGGCTGGGCGGTGCTGGTCGGCGGCCTGCTGCAGCTGCTCTGGCAACTGCCGCATCTGAAGAAGATCGGCATGCTGGTGCTGCCGCGCCTGAGTTTTGGCGACCTCGGCGTGTGGCGCGTGCTCAAGCAGATGGGGCCGGCGATCTTCGGCGTGTCGGTGAGCCAGATCTCGCTGATCATCAACACCATCTTCGCCTCCTTCCTGGTCGCCGGCTCGGTGTCCTGGATGTACTACGCCGACCGCCTGATGGAGCTGCCCTCGGGCGTGCTCGGCGTGGCCCTGGGCACCATCCTGCTGCCGGCGCTGTCGAAGACCTACGCCAGCCGCGACCGCGAGGAGTACCGCCGCCTGCTCGACTGGGGCCTGCGCCTGTGTTTCCTGCTGGTGCTGCCCAGCGCCCTGGCCCTGGCGGTGCTGGCCGAGCCGCTGACCGTGTCGCTGTTCCAGTACGGCAAGTTCACCGCCAGCGACGCGCTGATGACCCAGCAGGCGCTGATCGCCTATTCCATCGGCCTGCTCGGCATCATCCTGGTGAAGATCCTGGCGCCCGGCTTCTACGCCCAGCAGAATATCAAGACGCCGGTGAAGATCGCCGTGGTGACCCTGGTCTTCACCCAGTTGATGAACCTGGTGCTGGTCGGCCCGCTGGCGCACGCCGGCCTGGCCCTGGCGATCAGCCTGGCGGCCTGCCTGAACGCCGGGTTGCTGTACTGGCAGCTGCGCCGCGCCGATATCTTCCGGCCGCTGCCGGGCTGGGGCCTGTTCCTGCTCAAGCTGGTGCTGGCGGTGACGGCGATGGTGGCGGTGCTGCTGGGCCTGCTGCAGATCATGCCGGCCTGGGCCGAGGGCGACATGCCGCTGCGCCTGCTGCGTCTCGGCGCGCTGGTGGTCGCCGGGCTGCTGGTCTACTTCGGCATGCTGCTGCTGCTCGGTTTCCGCCTGCGCGACTTTGCCCGGCGGACGGTCTGACGCCTGTATTGGGCCGCGGGCTGTGCGTATAATCGGCCACTTTGTGAACAAGAAGCGTGCTATGCAGCTGGTTCGAGGTCTTCATAACCTGCAGCCCCAGACGCGGGGCTGCGTGGTCACCATCGGTAATTTCGACGGCGTTCATCGTGGGCACCAGGCCATCCTGGCGCGCCTGCGTGAGCGTGCCGCGGAATTGGCCGTGCCCAGCTGCGTGGTGATCTTCGAGCCGCAGCCGCGCGAATTCTTCGGTCCCGACACCGCTCCGGCGCGGCTGACCCGGCTGCGCGACAAGCTCGCCCTGCTGGCCGCCGAAGGCGTCGACATGGTGCTGTGCCTGGCCTTCAACCGCCGCCTGCGCGAGCTGTCGGCGGCCGAGTTCGTCCAGCGTGTGCTGGTCGACGGCCTTGGCGTGAAGGACCTGGAAATCGGCGACGATTTCCGCTTCGGCTGCGACCGCGCCGGCGATTTCGAATTTCTCCAGGCCGCCGGGCGGCGCCACGGTTTCAGCGTCGATGCCTCGACCACGGTGGAGGTGCGCGGTGGCCGGGTCAGCAGTACCCGCGTGCGCCAGGCCCTGGCCGATGGCGATTTCGAGCTGGCCGAGGCGCTGCTGGGCCGGCCGTTCCGCATCGCCGGGCGGGTGCTGCACGGGCAGAAGCTCGGCCGCCAGCTGGCCGCCCCCACCGCCAATATCCAGCTCAAGCGGCGCAAGGTACCGCTGTCCGGGGTGTACCTGGTGAGTTGCGTGGTGGACGGCCAGATTCAACCGGGCGTGGCCAATATCGGCGTGCGCCCCAGCGTTGCCGGCGACGGCAGCGCCCATCTGGAAGTGCACCTTCTGGATTTCGCCGGCGACCTGTATGGCCGGCGCCTCTCGGTGGCCTTCCACCACAAGCTGCGTGACGAGCAGCGTTTCGCCTCGCTGGAGGCCCTGAAGACGGCGATTGCCGCCGATATTGCCGCTGCCCGTGATTATTGGCAGAGCCACCCGCTGATGAAGAGTCCGACATGACCGATTACAAAGCCACGCTGAACCTGCCCGATACCCCGTTCCCGATGAAGGCCGGCCTGCCGCAACGCGAGCCGCAGACCCTGCAGCGCTGGAACGAGATTGGCCTGTATAGCAAGCTGCGGCAGATCGGCGAGGGTCGGCCCAAGTTCGTCCTGCACGACGGCCCGCCCTACGCCAACGGCAGCATCCATATCGGTCATGCGGTGAACAAGATCCTCAAGGACATCATCACCCGCTCCAAGACCCTGGCCGGTTTCGACGCGCCCTACGTGCCGGGCTGGGACTGCCATGGCCTGCCGATCGAGCACAAGGTCGAGACCACCTTCGGCAAGAACCAGCCGGCCGACCTGACCCGTGAGCGCTGCCGCAGCTACGCCGGCGAGCAGATCGAAGGGCAGAAGGCCGACTTCATCCGCCTTGGCGTGCTGGGCGACTGGGACAACCCCTACAAGACCATGGATTTCGCCAACGAGGCCGGCGAGATCCGCGCCCTGGCCGAGATGGTCAAGCAGGGCTTCGTGTTCAAGGGCCTGAAGCCGGTCAACTGGTGCTTCGACTGCGGCTCGGCGCTGGCCGAGGCCGAGGTGGAGTACCAGGACAAGAAATCCGACGCCATCGACGTCGCCTTCCCGGTGGAAGACGCCGGCAAGCTGGCCGCCGCCTTCGGTCTGAGCGAGCTGAACAAGCCGGCCGCCATCGTCATCTGGACCACCACGCCCTGGACCATCCCGGCCAACCAGGCGCTCAACGTCCACCCGGAATTCAGCTACGCGCTGGTCGACACCGGCACGCGCCTGCTGCTGTTGGCCGAGGAGCTGGTCGAGTCCTGCCTGCAGCGCTACGGCCTGCAAGGCCAGGTGATCGCCACCGCGCCGGGCGCGGCGCTGGAGCTGATCCGTTTCCGCCACCCCTTCTACGAGCGCTTCTCGCCGATCTACCTGGCCGACTACGTCGCCCTCGACGCCGGTACCGGCGTCGTCCACTCGTCGCCGGCCTACGGCGAGGACGACTTCCGCACCTGCAAGGCCTACGGCATGAGCAACGACGAGATTCTCAGTCCGGTGCAGAGCAACGGCGTCTACACCGCGGATCTGCCGTTCTTCGGCGGCCAGTTTATCTGGAAGGCCAATGCCAACATCGTGGCCAAGCTCGACGAAGTCGGCGCGCTGCTCAAGCACCAGCCGATCCAGCACAGCTACATGCACTGCTGGCGGCACAAGACCCCGCTGATCTACCGCGCTACCGCGCAGTGGTTCGTCGGCATGGACACTCAGCCCAATGATGGCGCGACCCTGCGCGAGCGCGCGCTGGCCGCCATCGAGCAGACCCAGTTCGTCCCGGCCTGGGGCCAGGCGCGCCTGCACAGCATGATCGCCGGCCGTCCCGACTGGTGCATCTCGCGTCAGCGCAACTGGGGCGTGCCGATCCCGTTCTTCCTGCACAAGGTCACCGGCGAGCTGCACCCGCGCACCGTCGAGTTGATGGAGATCGTGGCCAAGCGTGTCGAGCAAGAGGGCATCGAAGCCTGGTTCAAGCTCGACGCCGCCGAATTGCTCGGCGCCGAGGCTGCCGACTACGACAAGATCAACGACACTCTGGACGTCTGGTTCGACTCCGGTACCACCCACTGGCACGTGCTGCGCGGTTCGCACGACATGGGCCACACCGACGGCCCGCGCGCCGATCTGTATCTGGAAGGCTCGGACCAGCACCGTGGCTGGTTCCACTCGTCGCTGCTGACCGGCAGCGCCATCGACGGCCACGCGCCCTACAAGGCGCTGCTGACCCACGGCTTCGTGGTCGACGAGAACGGCCGCAAGATGTCCAAGTCGCTCGGCAACGTGGTCGCGCCACAGGAGGTCAACGACAGCCTGGGCGCCGACATCATGCGTCTGTGGGTCGCCTCCACCGACTATTCCGGCGAGATGGCGGTGTCCAAGGTGATCCTGCAGCGCAGCGCCGACGCCTACCGCCGCATCCGCAACACTGCGCGCTTCATGCTGGCCAACCTCAATGGCTTCGATCCGGCCAAGGACCTGCTGCAGCCCGAGCAGATGCTCGACCTCGATCGCTGGGCCGTCGACGCGGCCCTGCGCCTGCAGGAAGAGATCATCGAGGCGTACGCCGACTACCGCTTCTGGAACGTCTACTCCAAGGTGCACAACTTCTGCGTGCAGGAGCTGGGCGGCTTCTACCTGGACATCATCAAGGACCGTCAGTACACCACCGCTGCCGACAGCGTCGCGCGTCGCTCCTGCCAGAGCGCGCTGTACCACATCAGCGAGGCGCTGGTGCGCTGGGTCGCGCCGATCCTGGCGTTCACCGCCGAGGAAATCTGGCAGTTCCTGCCGGGCGAGCGCAACGAGTCGGTGATGCTGGGTACCTGGTACGAGGGGCTCAGCCGCCTGCCGGAGGGTTTCGAGCTGGATCGTGCCTACTGGGATCGGATCATGGCGGTCAAGGCCGCGGTCAACAAGGAACTGGAGAACCTGCGCACGGCCAAGGCCATCGGCGGCAGCCTGCAGGCTGAGGTCACGCTGTTCTGCGACGAGGCCAAGCAGGCCGACCTGGCCAAGCTCGGCGACGAGCTGCGTTTCGCCCTGATCACCTCGGCGGCGCAGACTGCGCCACTGGCCGAGGCGCCGGCCGATGCGGTGGTCACCGAGGTGGAGGGGCTGAAGCTGAAGATCCTCAAGTCCGCCCACGCCAAGTGCGGTCGCTGCTGGCACTTCCGCGCCGACGTCGGCAGCCATGCCGCCCATCCGGAACTGTGCGGCCGCTGCGTGAGCAATATCGAAGGTGCAGGCGAGGTGCGCAAGCATGCCTGAGGTCTCGCGTTTCGGCCGACTGGCCTGGCTCTGGCTGACCCTGGCGGTGTTCGTCGTCGATCAGCTGACCAAGCACTATTTCGAGGGCAGCCTCAGCCTGTACCAGCAGATCGTGGTGATTCCCGACTACTTCAGCTGGACCCTGGCCTACAACACCGGTGCGGCGTTCAGCTTCCTGGCCGATGCCGCCGGCTGGCAGCGCTGGTTCTTCGCTGCCATCGCGGTGGTGGTCAGTGGTGTGCTGGTGGTCTGGCTCAAGCGCCTGAAGCCCGAGGAAACCTGGCTGGCCATCGCCCTGGCGCTGGTGCTCGGCGGTGCGCTGGGCAACCTCTACGACCGCGTGGTGCTCGGCCACGTGGTCGACTTCATCCTGGTGCACTGGCAGAACCGCTGGTATTTCCCGGCGTTCAACCTGGCCGACAGCGCCATCACCGTCGGCGCCATCCTCCTGGCGCTGGATATGTTCAAGAGCAACAAGTCCGGAGAACCTGCCAATGACTGACGTACGCATCGGCCCGGACAGGGAAGTCACCCTGCACTTCGCCCTCAAGCTGGAGAACGGCGACGTGGTCGACAGCACCTTTGACAAGCAGCCGGCCACCTTCAAGGTCGGCGACGGCAACCTGCTGCCCGGCTTCGAGCAGGCGCTTTACGGCTTCAAGGCCGGCGACAAGCGCAGCGTGCAGGTACAGCCGGAGCAGGGGTTCGGCCAGCCCAACCCGCAGAACGTGCAGGTCATGCCGCGTAGCCAGTTCGAGGGCATGGAACTGTCCGAAGGGCTGCTGGTGATCTTCAACGACGCCGCCAATGCCGAGCTGCCCGGGGTGGTCAAGGCCTTCGACGACAAGCAGGTGACCATCGACTTCAACCACCCGCTGGCCGGCAAGGTGCTCGACTTCGAGGTGGAGATCCTCTCGGTCAAGGCGCTCTAGCCCGAATCGCCGCTTCCGTGGGAGCGGCTTTAGCCGCGAAGCTCTTGTTGCAGCCTGCGCTTATCCCGCGCAGGCTGTACCTTCCGGGATCGACCCATAGCGGCGCGTCGATCCTCGATCAATACCGAGACAACCAGCATGCATATCAAACTCGCCAATCCCCGCGGCTTCTGCGCCGGCGTCGACCGCGCCATCGAGATCGTCAACCGCGCCCTGGAAGTCTTCGGCCCGCCGATCTACGTCCGTCACGAAGTGGTGCACAACAAGTTCGTGGTCGAGGATCTGCGCGCCCGCGGCGCGGTATTCGTCGAGGAGCTGGATCAGGTGCCGGACGACGTCATCGTCATCTTCAGCGCCCACGGCGTGTCCAAGGCCGTGCGTGACGAGGCCGAGCGTCGTGGACTCAAGGTGTTCGACGCCACCTGCCCGCTGGTGACCAAGGTGCATATGGAGGTGGTGCGCTACAGCCGCGAGGGCCGCGAGTGCATCCTCATCGGCCACGAGGGTCATCCGGAAGTGGAAGGCACCATGGGCCAGTACGATGCCAGCAACGGCGGTGCCATCTACCTGGTGGAAGACGAGACCGACGTCGCCGAGCTGCAGGTGCGCAACCCCGAGGCGCTGGCCTTCGTGACCCAGACCACGCTGTCGATGGACGACACCAGCAAGGTGATCGACGCCCTGCGCGCCAAGTTCCCGGCCATCGGTGGGCCGCGCAAGGACGATATCTGCTACGCCACGCAGAACCGCCAGGACGCGGTCAAGCAGCTCGCCGCCGAGTGCGACGTGCTGCTGGTGGTGGGTAGCCCCAACAGTTCCAACTCCAACCGCCTGCGCGAGCTGGCTGAGCGCATGGGCACCCCGGCCTACCTGGTCGACGGCGCCGAGGATCTCAAGGCCGAATGGTTCGACGGGGTAAGCGGCATCGGCATCACCGCCGGCGCCTCGGCCCCGGAAGTGCTGGTGCGCGGGGTGGTCGAACAGCTGCGCGCCTGGGGCGCGCAAGGGGAGACCGAACTGGACGGGCGGCCGGAGAACGTGACCTTCTCGATGCCCAAGGAACTCAGGGTCAAGGCGCTCTGAGCTTTGGTCATGGGGAGCAGCCTTCACGAGAAGATTTCTGGAGCTTGAGGCGACCTCTGGAGTTCAACACTAGCTCTCGTTGCATGGATCTACTCTTCGGGTGGCAGAGGGTTATGGTGCCTGCTTGAAAAGCCCCGCCCGGAAGTTTGGCCCTCCCGCTGGGGCTGAATCTGATGTAGGCGGCTACCGGTTGATTGCCCCTAATTGTCAGTTCTGGCTGCTCCTTTCCCACCAGCAGTACATTTTCCGCTTCATCTCGAGTGCTGCTGTAATTGTAGTCGGGGTACACCTCCCAGCCGCTCGGCCAGGATCCGGAGCGCGCCACAAGGAATACTGGCGCATTGCGCTTTATCGCCTCGCTGCGCGCATACAGGGCTGCCAGCAGAAGGTCGTTCGCTGCGGCTGTCAGGCGGTAATCGTGGATGAAATTGTACAGAGTTGGCAGACCTAGGCTGGCTGTTAGGACCAGAATGGCCATGCCGATCATTAGCTCATGCAGGGTAAATCCCTTCGCGCTTTTATACATGGCGTCCTGCCTCGTATGCAGTGGCTATTAAATCCACAAAGAGAGCGGCGTTGTGCCGCTCAACGGTCCAGATGAGCCGGTCGTCCTTGCCGTGAAGACCTGTATAGCCTAGTTGTGCAATTCTGCCCTGCATTTGATGGAGGAGTCCCAGCGTGCAAACAGCCAAAGGATTTACCCTGATTGAACTCATGATCACGGTAGCGGTTATCGGTATCTTGGCCGCAGTAGCCTACCCCTCCTATACGCAGTACGTGGTTCGCGCCAATCGTGGCGAAGCCCAGGCCTACTTGATGGATTTGGCGCAGCGCCAGCAGCAGATTCTTATGGACTCGCGAGCATATGCGTCCACCGTCAGCGCTCTCGGCGTTCCGGAGCCGGCGAGCGTTGCACGCAATTACGATGTGAGCCTGAGTGGGGTGAGTGCCACGCCTCCGACTTTCACTATCACTGCTGCCCCTAAGTCCGGTACGGCTCAGGCTGGAGACGGCAACCTGACGATCAACCAGAGTGGCGCTAAGACTTGGGCGGGAGGCTCATGGTAATGAAGCTGCTGCTTGCCGGTCGTTCGGAGCTTATGGCGCGCCGAAATACAGAGCAGGTTTATCGCTCTCGGGGGTTCTCGTTGATCGAGTTGATGGTAAGCCTGGTGGTTCTGGGCATTTTGATAGGGGTCGCAGTGCCGTCTTACCGCGCGATCATCGCTGAGCAGAGGGTGCGGGCAACTATCACCGACCTCCATACTGCGATCAGTTTGGCGCGTTCCGAAGCAATCAAGCTTAATCGTCAGATTACTCTCGCCCCCGCGGCTGGTGGTTGGGCTGCGGGCTGGGGCATTGCACATCCTACGGCGGGGCAGCCTGCGATTTTGGCGCATACCCTGTCGTCTGGCGTGGGGATAACTGGTCCGAATGCCGGCATTATTTTCAGCGCTTCCGGCCGAACGACTAGTGCCGTGGAGTTTGAAGTGAGCAGTGACGCTAGCGACGCGGCATCGGTCAGTTGTCTTTCGCTTGGCCTGGATGGTCGAGCCAGCTCCAGCAAGGGGGAATGCTGAAATGAACAGCGTATCTCTTCGCGCAGGGCAGTATGGGTTCACTCTGGTAGAGGTATTGGTCACGCTGCTGATACTTGCCATCGGCTTGCTGGGGCTCGCGGGCATGAATGCCAGGATGCTCAACAGCCAGTTTGAGGCCTATCAGCGTGCCCAGGCCATGATGTTGGTGGAGGATATGGCTAGCCGAATCCGGAGTAATCCCCAGGCTGCTCGTAACGGCGACTACGACACGGACACCGTGCATGGTCTGAACAACCAGAATTGCTCCGGCGCCTACGGTGTATCGATCGATTTGTGTGAATGGAATCAGGCGCTTCGTGGCGCCAGCGTCGAGGCATCGGGGCAGCAACTTGGCAGCATCATGGGGGCCAGGGGCTGTATCGACAACGTTAGCATCGCGGCGACCGGGCAGGCTGTCATCCGGGTAACCGTTGCCTGGCAAGGCTTGACGCCAACGGTGATCCCCCCACTGTCCTGTGGCGCCAATGCCTACGGTGCTGACGACAGGTTGCGCCGGGCGGTCAGCGTCGATGTCGTTCTGGCTTATCTGGGAGTATGAGGATGAAAGGTAGCGGTCTCATGACGCCCGGACGACAGCACGGCTTCTCCCTGGTGGAGATCATGGTGGCAATGGTGCTCGGCATCGTGATCTTGCTGGCGGTTTCGGAGGTTTTTATCAGTAACAGCCGTACCCGCGGAGAGATCGAGAAGACCGGCCGGCAGATCGAGAACGGCATATATGCGCTGCGCTTGATGGAGGACGAGTTGGCCAACGCAGGATTCTGGGGGGAGGCCGGGGCTCAGCCGGTGCCGGCGGGCCTACCGCCCCTGTGTCCGACCAGTGCTGCGGAACTGGAGGATGCCATGGGCTACCCGGTACAGGGAGCGGCGGACTCCGGCACCGATTGTGAGAATAGCAAGGCAAGTTCCGATTTCATTGCGCTGCGTCGAGCGAGCACCTGCGCGGTAGGTACTGCCGGATGCGCGCTTTTCAGCAATGGCAACTTTCATATTCAGGTTTCTGCCTGCAAGGATGTCTCGCCAGGAACGGTATTGCTGAAGAGTGCTTCGGCTGATCTGACTTTCACGCAACGAGATTGTTCAACCCCTGCCCCGGTTTACCGCTTATTTAGCCGCGTCTACTACGTGAATGACAGTGATGAGTTGGTGCGTGCCGAGTTGGCGGGTGGGAACTACAACACCGTCACCTCGTTGGTCGATGGCATCGAGATCATGCGTTTCGAATATGGGATCGATACCGATGGTGACGGCCAGATTGACGAGTTCACTGCTGCCCCCGCAACGGCTCAATGGTCAGATGTGGTGGCAGTCAAGGTGTCGCTCATCGCGCGTAACCCAGAGCCCACAGCGGGCTACACCGACTCTCGTAGTTACACTCTCGCGGGAGAGGAGTACGAGGTGCCTGAAGCGCAAAGGGGGTTCAAGCGCCAGCTTTATTCCACCACTGTGCACTTGCGCAACGTGGCCGGGCGGAGGGAGCTGCCATGAGCAATTTTGAGTCGATCCGCCGACAGCGAGGGGCTGTGCTACTGGTGGCGCTGATAATGCTGCTGTTGGTGACGCTGATGGTGGTTAGCGGCTTCAATATGACTCAGACCAACCTTAAGGTCGTTCAAAATATGGAGAGTCGTAACCTTGCCAAGTATGCAGCCAATGCTGCCTTAGAAGAGGCAATAAGTTCCGCGCAGTTCCTCAGTTCGCCTTCCAATATTTTTCAGGCGTCATGCGGGCAGTCCAATCGCAAATGCTACGACTTCAATGGAGACGGCAGCGTCGATATAGCTGTTGTAGTGGATAGTCCGAGTTGCGTGATTGTTTTGCCGATCAAGAACTCTGCGTTGAACGTGGCAGATCCTTCCGACGCCAGTTGCTTTATTCCGGAATCTGAAAATTCCATGTGTGTAAATTCTGTTTGGGAAATGCGGGCAACGGCGCGTGACGTGCTTACAGGCGCTGAGGTCGTTGTGCGGCAGGGCGTTGCGGTTCGCGCGACCAGTAATAATATTGCGACGGCTTGTCCGGAGTAGCAGGAGGGCAATGTAATGATGAAGTGTCTGAATTGGTTGCAGCGTGTTCTTCTGCTCGCCGGATTGGGGGTTGCTGGGGCAGCTCAGGCTGAGGATATCGATATATTCGTGGGCAGTGCCGGTGCCGATAGTGGTCTGCCGAATATCATTTTCGTTCTTGATAATACCTCCAATTGGTCGCGGCAAAGCCAGCAATGGCCGGGCGGCTTGACCCAGGGGCAGTCCGAGGTGCGGGCAATCAAGCGCGCATTGGCCGGTCTGGTGGATAAGGTTAATGTTGGGCTGGTTGAGTTCACGACCGAGGGCAATGCCAACCAAGATGGCGGATATGTTCGGTTCAACTTGCAGCAGTTGACAGCGGCAAGCTACGCGCAACTTAGTAATACCTTGGTCGATGGTAGTGGCTCGATCTATCAGAATATCGAAGCGCCTGTCGAGAAGCGTAGTGCCAATACGCCCTATGGCAACTTGATGTACGACGTGTACAACTACCTGTCGGGAAGGGCGCAAAGCTTTTCGGGTGGTGGTACTCCGGCGAGCAAGGCTGATACTGGGGGCTATAGCTCGCAGTATGGCGTGTTCCGCTCACCGTTGACCTCCAATAGCATGTGCTCCAACACCTATGTGATTTTTATCGGTAATCCAAACAGTAGTGGGCCTACTGCCGATAGTGCAGCCAATAGTGCGGCGTTGCGCGCGCTCTATGCTGAGGTTGGAGGAACTCCCGATGGCTTGGCCGGCTCGACCGGCAGTGCACCTCTTCCAATACCAGAGTTTTCGCGCACCGATGTTACCGAGCCGTCCACTACTCTAGGATTCTCGAGTCAGTGCTATACGGATGCCGCTGTCGATAGCTGTACGGCGGCAGAGTCTACCGGTACTGGACTTTGTGTAGGTCAAACTAACTGTTCCTGCAGTATCACTACTAAGAGCACGAATACCTCCGGCTGCATCACATCGGGCAACCAGAATCAGCGGACTGCGCGGCTTGCCGTTTTGCAAGGGGGGGGGACAACAACGACGATAGAGCCCACTGACGGGGTGGATAGCTCCTCCGGCAGGGCTTGGAACTTCGATGATTGGGCCAAGTTCCTGCACGACTATGGTGTTCCTGTTAGCTACACCGACGCAGAGGGCGAGGTGCAGCAACAGCGTGTCAATGTCATCACCTATGCAATTGATGTGTTCAATAGGCAGCAGAACGAAGACCACACCGGGCTGATGCTCAGTGCATCTGAGGGTGTAGGGGGCGGCCGTTATTTCGCTGCGCGCAGTGAAGATGCAATCGTCGAGGCCATCGGTAATGCGCTGTCCGATATCCTCTCTACCAGTTCAACCTTTGCGGCTGTTACCCTGCCGCTGAGTGCGACCAACCGCGCTCAGCAGGAGAACCAGGTCTTTATCGGCATGTTCCGTCCGGACAAGGAGGCGCTGCCGCGCTGGTTCGGTAACCTCAAGCGCTACCAGATCACCTTGTTCAATGGTCGCCCCGAGCTCGCCGACGCCAATCGTAAGCAGGCGATCAACCCACTTTCCGGCTTTGCGACAGAGTGCGCGGAAAGTTTCTGGACAGAAGATTCTGGCGACTACTGGTCGGGGCTGAGTATCACTCCCCCGCCGCGCAGCCAATGCGTGGATGAATCCAACACTAATAGCGTATGGTCCGACTCGCCCGATGGTCCCTTTGTCGAGAAAGGGGGGGTGGCCCAGGTTACCCGTCGCAGTGATCTCGATGCCCGCACTCTCTTCACTGTCGGAGCTAGCGGTTTAACTGCGCTGACCAGCTCTCATGTCGATCAGGCGCTGTTGGATTACATCATAGGCACCGAGCCTGGGGCCGGTGAAAAGATGCCGGCAGCCGAAGAGTCGGAAACTGGCGAGGAGCAAGACGTCGGTGGTCGGCCAAGTATCCATGGTGACGTTATCCATTCGCGGCCACTGACGATCAACTACGGCGGCAGCACCGGGATCTTCGTCTACTACGGCTCCAATGACGGGCTGTTCAGGTCGGTGCGTGCGGCGGATGGCGGGGAACAGTGGTCGTTGCTGGCGCCCGAGCATGTGGCCAAGATCAACCGGCTCTACCAGAACTCGCCGATTGTTGCCTTCCCGAATCAGGACATGACGGCCACGCCGACGCCGTTGCCGAAGGACTACTTCTTCGACGGTTCGATCGGGCAGATCGTGACATACGGCGAGAATAATCAAGTCAATAGCGCCTACATCTATCCTTCCATGCGGCGTGGTGGGCGGATGGTGTATGGCCTGAATGTAACCAATCCAACCTCGCCCACGCTTTTGTGGCGCTTCGGTTGCCCGAGCCTCGACAACGACACCGGTTGCCCAACGGGCTTTGAGGGGCTGGGCCAGAGCTGGTCGACTCCGCAAGGGGCTTTCGTGGCGGATACCAGTAACGCGGGGGCGAAGAAGGCTGTAGTCGTTTTTGGTGGTGGCTATGACAAATGCTTGGATAGCGATCAGGCGGCGTATCCATGCAGTTCCTCCGCCAAGGGCAAGGGCGTTTATGTTCTGGACGCTGTGAGTGGGGTCGTACTTCGCGGGCCGACTGATCTGTCGACCGATGCGCCTGTGGTTGCCGAGGTGGCGACTGTAGATATGGACTTCAACGGCACCGTCGATTTTGCCTATGCTGCGGACGCAGCCGGTGGGTTGTACAGAGTCAACTTCGCCACATTGAACGCGGATGGCAGTCTTACCGCCCTAGCGCAGAGCGCCTGGTCGATCACCAAGATCGCCAATACGCTGGATACGACCCGGCGGTTCCTGAACCGCCCAACCGTTGCAGTCCTCCGCGACAGCGTCTATGTCGCGCTTGGCTCGGGCAACCGTGAGCGTCCGTTGGAAAGCAATTACCCCTATGTTTCCAGCGTCCAGGATCGCTTCTATGCCTATGTGGATCTTCCTGGCGCTACTCAGTCAGGTGCCGTCGATTTGGATGGCAATCAGTTGGCCAACGTCAGCTTCTCCAATGTCGACGCTAACACCAGTTGTAATGTCGCAGGGCCGCGCGGTTGGTATATGAACTTGAATGGGCGAGGGGAGCAGATTGTCAATCCTGCAGCCATTGCAGGCGGTCAGGTACTGTTCAATTCCTATCAACCCGGAGGTGACAAGCCAGGGTTGTGTTCGCGGGCGCCGGGTATTGGCAAGGCTTATCAGCGGAGCCTGTTCACGCCGTCGTCTTGTGATCGTGATACCAGCACTGAAATTGTTGGCGGCGGCATGCCGATTCCGCCAATCATCACAACGGTCCCGGTAACGGACGCGGATGGAAATGGAGAGGAACTGGTGACCGTCTGTATCGGCTGCGAGGGCCTCAAGGTCAACGAGATCGTGCCGGAGACGGATCAAACCAGGCAGCGAATCTATTGGAATACGGATATTGATCGTTGATTGCAGGAGCTTGCCTGCTGATCATCATGTGGCTCGGCCGGTGGGCGAGCCACTGCAGAAACCAGTGGGTGTAGCCGTCGAGCGCAAGTCTTCCTCCAGTTGTTCCTGATAGGCGTGGGCGGCACAAACCGTCCCCCTAGTCCCTAAGCCTTACGCGTCTACCGGTCGGACACCTGTCTGGCCGCGGCGCGTTTTCCTCATCGCGCCTGCGATCTGCTAATGTGCCGTCCCGGCGGATGGCATGCACTTTCGTGCCAATTCAAAAAAATCCTATCGGTTCGCAGTATTCCTGCGGGCAGTGTCGCATTCGCCGCATCCCATTTTTCAAACAAATGTTTATTCGTTTAGTATTCGGGCCTTCGTCGGTTTTTGCGATGAGCGGCAACTTTTCATGGATGAGCGGTTGGTTTGTCGGGATTTCGCATCGCCGTTTATCCATGGCGCGGGCATTGTCTATGAGGCGCAGTGATGTCGCAGAAAGGATTTTCGCTAATCGAGCTGATGGTGACGCTCGCCGTGCTGGCCATTCTCCTCGGTGTGGCGGCCCCCGGCTTTTCGCAGATGCTGCGCGACAACCGCCTGGCTGCCGAGGCCAACGGCTTCGTCAGCATGCTCAACTATGCCCGCGGCGAAGCCGCTCAACGTGGCCAGCAGGTGCGCCTGCGCGGGCCGCTGCAGGATAGCGGCATATGGCAGGTGAGCCGGGTCGCGGATGATCTGCTGTTGCGCGAGTTTCCGGCCATGGAGGCGTTTTTCGTCCAGCCCGCCGGCGTGCAGGCGGTCGTCTTCGATGGCCAGGGACGCCTCGTCGCCAATGCGGCCAAGGCCCTGACCCTGAGCGTCGATACCCAGTACGGCGAGAGCGCGGCCCAGTATGCGCGCACCGTAACCATCGCCCTGTCCGGTGTGGTCTCGGTAGCCAAGGAGCAAGCGCGATGAGCCGATGCATGCAGCAGGGCGCCTCGTTGATCGAGGTGCTGGTCGCGGTGGTGATCTTTTCCCTGGCGATTCTCGGTCTGGCGGCCATGCAGCTCAACGCGCTGAAGGCCAACCAGAGCGCATCGGTTCGCTCGCATGCGGTGTTCCTCGCCTACGAGATTGCCGACCGCATGCGCGCTGGTCGTGGCGACGCCCAGGCCGGTCTCTACGACCTGGCGTTGGATGCCGAGCTGGCCTGCGTGCCGTCCGCAGAGGACGACTGCCTGCCGTTCCAGCGCGACCAGGCGCAGTGGCGCGCCAACCTGGCCAGCCAGCTGCCGGACGGTACCGGTGGCGTGGCTCGCGACGGGCAACGCTTCACCATCACGGTGCAATGGACAGAGGAGCGGGTGGGCGGCAGTCCGGCACAGCAGTTCTCTTTCGTGACTCAGATCTGACGAGGTGGCTATGCGCAAACAGCGCGGTTTGAGCCTGATCGAGTTGATGGTGGCCATGTTGCTCGGCCTGATCGTCACCGGTGCGGTTCTGCAGGTGTTTCTCAGCAGCAAGACTACCTTCGTCATGCAGGGCAACCTGAACCGGCTGCAGGAAAACGGCCGTTTCGCTTTGCAGTATCTGGCGCAGCAGGTTCGCCCGGCCGGCATCGGCCTTGGCGTGCGCCTGCCGGAAGAAAGCATTTGCGTGGTGGCCAGCAATGCCGATCCGGCCGACTGGGCAGGCATCCATCGTCCCGTTTGGGGCCGTACCAGCGCAGGTGCCGCGGGCGAGCTGGGCGTGGCCGGCAGCGACGAGGTACATGTGTTCGCCAACGACGGTTGCGAGGCCTTCCTCACCGAGGGCGAGGTGATGGCGCCCGGCAAGAACGCCAACGTCAAGGTCGACCGCTACTGCCCGAGCATGCAACAGAATCAACTGGTGATGGTGGCGGATCTGCAGAAGGCGGTGGTGATCCGTATCACGAATGCCCCGAATGCCAATGTCAAGGAGCCGACCCTGGCCCATGCCGCGGGTACCAACAACGCTGCAGCCCTGTGCGGCGGGTTCAAATTCTCCGAGATTCGCTTCGAAAGCCCCGCGCGCATCTTCGGTTTCGCCCACCGGGTGTTCTACGTCGCCGAGACCGGGCGCAACGGCGTCGACGGCCGGCCGCTGCATGCTCTGTTCGTGCGCAATTCGGCCACCGGCGTCGCCGAGGAGATGGTCGAGGGCGTGCAGTCCATGCGCGTGCACTATGGACTGGTTGCCGCCGGCGGGGTGGGAGTGCGCGACTATCTGAGCGCCGCCGAGGTCGAGGCGGCCAACCGCTGGGATGACGTGCGCACCCTCAGTTTCGAGCTGCTGCTGGAGAGCGACGGCCAACTGGCCAGTGCCCGCGATCAGGCGGTGGTGTTCGATGGGGCGGCGGTCGCCGCCGATGGACGTCTGCGCCAGGTCTACCGGACCGTGGTCGCCCTGCGCAACCGGATCGACTGATGAGGCCCTTTATGCAGATGAAACGGCAGCGGGGCGTGGTGCTCCTGGTATGCCTGGTGATGGTGCTGATCCTCACGGTGATCGGTCTGGCGTCCATGTCCGGCAGTACCCTGCAGGAGCGCATGGTCGGTGGTACCCGCGATTACAACACCGCCTTCCAGGCCGCCGAGGCGGCGTTGCGTAGCGGCGAAGCCTATGTGCGTCAGCAGGTGGAGGCCAGTGCCGATCCGGCCAGCCTGTTCCTGGTGGCGAGCGCCTGTCCGGCGCTGACCGCCGAGCAGTGGGCCGCGCCGGACAATCTCCGGCGCCAGCCTGCCACGCCGACCTGCACGGTGAGCAATTTCTACGGCGACGCCGCAAGCGGAACCACCTTCATCTGCGAGACCGACGGCTCGATCAGCGAGGATCGCGCCTTCGACTGCCTCAGCCGCACCTTCCTGTTCAATGTCGAGGCACGGGGTTACGGCAGCGGCGACGCGGAAGTCCATCTGCGCTCCACGGTGGCCATCGCCATTCGTGGACAGAACTGATCAAGGAGCATGAGATGCAAGCGGCAATGGCTTCCTTCACCCTGCGCGCGCTGCTGGCGGCGCTGCTGACCGGCGCGTCGTTGCAGGCGGCCTGGGCCTTTACCCCGGCGCAGTCGCCGCTCAACCTCGGCGGTCAGGTGGAGCCGAACATCCTGTTCATCCTCGACGACTCGGGCTCGATGCGCTGGGGGTTCATGCCCGATGAGTTGCGCCCGTCCTACATGGAATCCGGGCAGGGCTGGTACAACCAGGCCGAGTGTACCGGCCGTGGTGCCTATGGCGGCGCTTACACCCATTTCTGCAGCAAGGGCACGCGCCGTTATCTGACCTCCAGTCATCTGAACAAGGTGTATTTCAACCCGGCCGTCACCTACCTGCCACCGATCAAGAGCGATGGCCAGCGTTTCGCCAGCGCCAGCTTCAGTGCGGCCTGGCTCGATGGCTATGCCGGCAGCGCGACCGTGGACCTGCGCAGCAACTACATGGCGACCATGGACGATTATTTCGCCGCCAGCAGCTACGAATGCCTCAATCGGCGCTGCGACAACGTGCGTTACTACCGTGGCTTCGCCATCGGCAACGCCTCTGGCGGCGTGGCCGCCTTCTACCACGACTACGTCGGCGGCGGCAGCTGTGCCAGTAATTCGCGCCAGGACAGCTGCTACGCCGAGCGTGCCGTCAGCGCCGACCAGCAGCAGAACTTCGCCAACTGGTTTTCCTACTACCGTACTCGCATGCTGGCGGCCAAGGCCGGCGTCAGCCAGGCCTTCCATGGCCAGGGCGGCGATATCCGCGTCGGCTACGGCGCCATCAACCTTGCCGGCAACACGGTCGATGGCGTCGCCACCGATACCCTGGTGCGCGGCGTGCGGCGCTTCGAGGGCAGCGGCCGCAGCGATTTTTACGACTGGCTGTTCGCCGCCCAGGCCAGTGGCAGCACGCCGCTGCGCAAGGCTCTGGGCGATGCCGGCGAGTACTATTCGCGCGCCGATGCGCGCGGGCCCTGGAACTCCACGCCGGGTGCCAGCGGTGGGCAGGACTATGCCTGCCGGCAGAGCTACAGCCTGCTCACTACCGACGGCTACTGGAATGGTGACGGCGCCGCCAACAGCGACGCGCAGGGCAACGTCGATAACGGCAACGGGCCGACCATCAGTGGGCCGGACGGCGCCACCTACCGCTACGTGCCCAAGTCGCCGTTCCGCGACAACCACGCCGGCACCCTGGCCGACGTGGCGATGTACTACTGGAGCCGCGACCTGATCGCCAACCTGGCCAACCGGGTGCCGACGTCGCCGGCCAATCCGGCCTTCTGGCAGCATATGGTGACCTTCGGCATCGGCCTGGGGGTCAGTGGCAGCGTCGATGCGCAGCAGGCGTTCGCCGCCATCGGCAGCGGCGCCGCCCTGACCTGGCCGGATCCGTCGGCCAGCGAGCCGGCCAAGATCGACGACCTGTTGCACGCCGCCGTCAACAGCCGCGGCGAGTTCTTCAGCGCCCAGGATCCGCAATCCTTCGCCAAGGCCTTGAGCGACACCCTGGGTTCGATTGCCGTGCGCAACGGCTCCAACACGGCGGCGGTGCCCAGCGCCCGGCGTCTGGACAGCGAGACCCTGGTCTACGAGGCCAACTTCAGCAGTGCCGACTGGTCCGGCAAGCTGCTGGCCAAGCGCCCGACGCAGACCAGCACGGGCATCGTCTTCAGCGACCAGTGGGAGGCCGGGAGGCTGATCAACCCGAGCGCCCGGCGGCTGTTCGGCCACAGCGGCGCGGCCGGCAGCGGCCAGGGCCTGGCGCTGAACTGGAGCGGGTTGTCCAGCGAGATGCGCGGGCACTTCGACAACAACCAGGCGCTGTTCGATTACCTGATGGGCAGCGATGCCAACGAGGCGCCCGCCGGGCTCAAGTATCGGTCGCGCAGTACGCTGCTGGGCGATATCGTCAATTCCACCCTGGTGCTCGCCAACAAGCAGAACTGGGGCTTCCAGGGGCGGGTGCCGGCGCCCGGCAACGGAGCCCAGGACTACAACGCCTTCGTCGCCGACAAGGCCGGGCGCACGCCGACCCTGTTCGTTGGGGCCAACGACGGTTTCCTCCATGCCTTCGACGCCAACAGCGGCCGAGAATTGTTCGCCTACATGCCCAGCGGTGTGCTGAGCAATGTCAAACAGCTGGCCGCCAGCGACTACAACCACCGTTACTTCGTCGACGGCGGCCTACAGGTTCGCGACGCCGTGCTCGACGGACGCTGGCGCTCGGTGCTGGTGGGCAGTCTCGGCGCGGGAGGCAAGACGGTATTCGCCCTGGACGTGACCGACACCTCCAGCAGCGGTTTCGACGCCAGCAAGGTGCTCTGGGAGATCAAGGACGATGCCGATCTGGGCCATGTGTTCGGCGACCCGGTGATCGGTCGCCTGAAGGACGGCAAGTGGGTGGCGATCTTCGGCAACGGCCACGGCAGCACCAACGACGACTCGGTGCTGCTGATCGTCGACCTGGCCAGCGGCGAGCTGAACAAGGTGCGCGCCGGTGCCGCGACCGGCGGATTGTCCAGCCCGTCCTTCGTCTATGCGCGCGACGACGACGGATACATCTACGTCGATGCCATCTATGCCGGCGACCTCAGCGGCAACCTGTGGAAGTTCAACCTGAAGAACAATGGCAGCGGCGCCGACGACTTCGAGGTCAGCCTGCGCTCCGGCGGCCGGCCGCAACCGCTCTACGTGGCCAGCGACAGCAGTGGCAAGCGCCAGCCGATCACCGTCAAGCCGGAGATCGCCCCCCACCCGCAGGAGGGCTTCGCAGGCAACATGATCTTCTTCGGCAGCGGACGCATGTACAGCGCCGGCGACGTCACCGATCGCAGCACCCAGAGCTTCTATGGCATCTGGGACAAGCCGGCCAGCAACGGCGGCTCCATCGCTTTCACCGGTCGCGGCGCGCTGGACGCTCGTTCCATCCTCTTCGAGGGCAGAGCGCACGAGCGTCTGGTGCGGGTGCTGGATCGGTCCGCCGGGCTCAACTGGGCCACGCAGCGCGGCTGGTACCTCGACCTGACCTCGCCGGTATCCGGCGCCCAGGGCGAGCGGGTGATCCATGCGCCGAGCATCCTGCTCAACCGCCTGGTGGTGCAGACCGCCATTCCGTCCAGCGACCCGTGCATGGGCGGCGGCAGCGGCTGGACCCTGGTACTCGACCTAGGTACGGGAGGACGGCTCAACTACACCCTGTTCGATATGAACAAGGACGGCAGTTTCGACAGCGGCGATACCGTGCTGGTCGACGGCGTGCCGATGGACGTTTCCGGCCTGGGCTCGGAGGGGGGCATTCCCACCGGCGGTTACGACCTGCTGGACGATAACAAGTACTGGCTCTGCCGCGGCACCGGGGTGGACGATTGCATTCCTGCCGCCAATGGTCTGAATGTCATCGAAGGGCGCCAGTCGTGGAATCAGATCAAGTAGCCCAGGCGCGGTCCAGGGCAAGGGCATGAGGGGGTAGGAGCGAATTTATTCGCGATTTCGCGATAGAGGCCAGGTGCCTCCTTGGTTCCGACAGGGCGCCGCCTGCTGGTTCTTTCCGCTTCGAGCGATTGCCCTGGCACACCCAATTTAGCGATGACAATGGCGCCGGTTCGGCGCCTCGGACTCAAGCAGATGTCACGACAACAAGGTTTCACCCTGATCGAACTGATGATTGTGGTAGCGGTGATCGGCATCCTCGCCGCCATCGCCTATCCCAACTACACCGAGTACGTCGCCCGCGGCAAGCGCGCCGAGGCCAAGGCCGCGCTGATGGACGGCGCACAGAGCCTGGAGCGCCACTTCGCCGCTCAGGGCACTTACCTGGGCGCGGATGGCAACCTGGCGGCGGTGTTCCCGCAGGCGGCCGGTACCAGCTATACCCTGGCGGCCAGCGGCAACGCCACGGCCACCAGTTTCCTCCTGCAGGCCACTCGCACCGGCAGCATGGCCAGCGATCCCTGTGGCGACTTTCGTGTCAGCCACACCGGCGCTCGTACGCTGAGCAATGCCAGCCGTAGCGCCGCCGAGTGCTGGTAGCCGACGCGCTGCTGGCGTATAACGGGCCGCCTCGTCTTGCACGAGGCGGCCCGTTTTCGTTAGCCAAGATCCAAGCCTAGCGTCGCACAGCTGGCGAACTCGCCCGGTTCCTGTGCCGGTCGCCCGGATCACGGCGTATTCGTCCGAGGAAAAGTCATGCGCGTGTTGATCGTAGGGGGAGGGGCCATCGGCCTGTTGAGTGCCAGCCTGCTGGCGCAGGGCGGCGCCGAAGTATGCCTGCTCGATCGCGGGCCCTTGGGCGGCGAATCCTCCTGGGCCGGCGGCGGCATCGTTTCGCCGCTCTATCCCTGGCGTTACGGCGCGGCGGTGACGGCGTTGGCGCATTGGTCGCAGGATTTCTATCCGGGGCTCGGCGAGCAATTGCTGGCGGCGACCGGGATCGACCCCGAGGTGCATGTCACCGGCCTGTACTGGCTGGATCTGGACGACGAGGCCGCGGCGCTGGCCTGGGCGGCGCGTGAGGGGCGGGTGTTGCGGGCGGTGGAGATCGCCGAGGTGCATGCCCGGGTGCCGGCGCTGGGGGCGGGCTTCGCGCGCGCCATCCATATGCCGGGGGTGGCCAATGTGCGTAACCCGCGGCTGGTCAAGGCGCTGCGCGCGGCGCTGCTGGCGATGCCGAACGTGGAGTTGCGTGAGCAGTGTGCGGTCAGCGGCTTCATTCAGGAGGGTGGACGGATCCGTGGCGTCACCACGGCCGACGGCGAGATTCGCGCGGAGCGTGTGGTGCTGGCCGCCGGGGCCTGGAGTGGCGAGTTGCTCAAGAGCCTGGGGATCGATCTGCCGGTGCAGCCGGTCAAGGGCCAGATGATCCTCTACAAGTGCGCCGCGGACTTTCTGCCGAGCATGGTGCTGGCCGGCGGGCGCTACGCGATCCCGCGGCGCGACGGCCATATCCTGGTGGGCAGCACCCTGGAGCATGCCGGCTTCGACAAGACGCCGACCGAGGTGGCCCTGGCCAGTCTGAAGGATTCGGCGGAGACGCTGTTGCCGGCGTTGAAGGAGGCCGAGGTGGTCGGCCACTGGGCCGGTCTGCGGCCGGGTTCGCCGGAGGGTATTCCCTTTATCGGCGAGGTGCCTTCGTATCCCGGGCTGTGGCTCAATTGCGGGCATTACCGCAACGGCCTGGTGCTGGCGCCGGCGTCCTGCCGCCTGCTGGCCGATCTGCTGCTGGGGCGCGAGCCGATCATCGATCCGGCGCCCTATGCGCCGGCGGGGCGGTTGGGCTAGCTTGGCCAGCTGCATGCGGTATCGATCCCGCGCTTTGGTGGATGTAAACAGCGACATCCACCCTGCGGAACGCTGTGTGTCTCCTAGTCGATCCCCAGTTTCTTCAGGCGGTAGCGCATCGAGCGGAACGTCAGGCCCAGGCGTTGGGCGGCGGCGGTGCGGTTCCAGCGGGTTTCTTCCAGCGCCTGCATGATCAGCTTGCGCTCGACGCCTTCGAGGTAGTCCTCCAGGTTGTCGATCTGCGCCAGGCTGGTTTCGCCGGCCTCGCCGCTCGGGCCGCCGGCATCGGCCAAGCGCAGGTCGGCGGCGCTGATCTGGTCGTCCTCGCACAGGGTGTAGGCGCGTTCGAGCATGTTCTCCAGTTCGCGCACGTTGCCCGGGAAGCGGTAGTTCTTCAGTTTTTCCAGCGCCTCGGGTTGCAGCTTGGCGGCGGCCAGGCCGCTGCCGTCGGCCAGGCGCGCGAGCATCACCGTGGCCAGCTGGGCGATGTCCTCGCGGCGCTCGCGCAGCGGCGGCACGCGCAGCTCGATGACGTTGAGGCGGTAATAGAGGTCCTGGCGGAAGCGCCCGGCGGCCACCTCGGCGGCCAGGTCCTTGTGCGTGGCGCAGAGGATGCGCACGTCCACCACCACTTCCTGCTGGCCACCGACGGCGCGCACGGCCTTCTCCTGGATCGCGCGCAGCAGCTTGACCTGCATCGGCAGTGGCAGGTCGGCCACTTCGTCGAGGAACAGAGTGCCGCCGTTGGCGGCCTGGAACAGGCCCTGCTTGTCCTCGATGGCGCCGGTGAAGCTGCCCTTCTTGTGGCCGAAGAACTCGCTCTCCATCAGCTCCGAGGGGATGGCGCCGCAGTTGACCGGAACGAACGGCTGCTCGGCGCGCGGGCCCTGTTCGTGGATCAGTCGCGCCACCAGTTCCTTGCCGCTGCCCGACTCGCCGCTGATATAGACCGGCGCCTGACTGCGGGCGAGTTTCTGGATCTGCTTGCGCAGCGCCTTCATCGGTGGCGAGTCGCCGAGCAGGCGGTTGTCGACCGGCGCGTCCTCGCCCTCGGGAGAGCGGATGCGCAGGGCGGTGGTGACCAGTTCGCGCAGCCGGCCGAGGTCCACCGGCTTGGTGACGAAGTCGAAGGCGCCGGCCTTGAGCGCGTTGATCGCGGTGTCCAGGCTGCCGTAGGCGGTGATCATCGCCACCGGGACCTGCGGGTGGCGCTGCTGGATGTGCTGCACCAGCTCCAGGCCGGTACCGTCGGGCAGGCGCATGTCGGTCAGGCACAGGTCGAAGGGTTCACGCGCCAGCCACTCGCGCGCTTCCTTGACGTTGCGCGCGCTGCGCGTGTCCAGCTTCATCCGGCCGAGGGTGATTTCCAGCAGTTCGCGGATGTCCGGTTCGTCGTCGACGATCAAGGCTCTCTGGCGGGTCATGGTCAGCTCAGTTTGCGCGGGTGGGCGAAGGTGATGCGAAAGCAGCTGCCGCCGCCTTCGCGGGGTTTGTAGTCGAGGCGCGCCTGGTTGCCCTGGCACAGCTCGCGGGAAATATACAGGCCCAGGCCCGTGCCCTTGTTCTCGGTGGTGTAGAAGGGCTCGAAGATGTGTTGCTCCTGCTCGGGCGGCACGCCGGGGCCGTCGTCGAGGATTTCCAGCACCGGCAGGTCGCTGGTCTCGTCGCGGAACAGGCGCAGCCAGACCTGGCCGCTCTTGTGCTGCTTGGCGCTGTAGCGCAGGCCGTTTTGCACCAGGTTGGTCAGCACCTGGGTCAGCTGGTGCGGGTCCATGCGCGTCTGCAGGCTGCCGCCCTGGGTCTCCAGGTGGATCTGCCGGTCCGCCGGCGCCGAGCTGCGGAACTCGCTGGCGAAGCGGTGCAGCCAGTATTTCAGGTCGAGCAGTTGCGGCTCGGCCTGGCGCCGGCGCGACAGCTGCAGGACGTTCTCGATCACCATGTTCATGCGCTTGGAGTGATCCTGGATGATCTGCGCCAGGCGCTGGTCCGGGCCCTGCAGCTCTTCCGACTCCTGCAGCAGCTGCGCGGCGTGGCTGATGGCACCGAGCGGGTTGCGGATCTCGTGGGCGATGCCGGCGGTCAGTCTTCCCAGGGAGGCCAGCTTGAGTTGCTGGGCCTGCTGGGCGATCTGCGAGATGTCGTCGAGAAACACCAGGGTGTGCTGCTGCTCGCCGCGCTGCAGGGAAATGAAACTGGGTTGCAGCACCGCGCCGCCGGGCTGGGCCTGCAGGTTGTCCGGGCGCAGGGTGGGGTTGTGCTGCCACTGCTGCAGGCGCTTGACCAGCTCGGGGCAGTGCGGGTCGATGATCTTGCCGGTCAGTTCGCCGCGCCCCAGCAGCTGGGTGGCGCCCTGGTTGGCCAGTAGCACGCGGTGCTGGCTGTCGAGCACCAGGATGCCGGTGCGCATGCGCTGGAGGATCTGCGCGTTGAGTTCTTCCAGGTTGGCCACGTCGGCGGCGCGTTGCTCGGCCAGGCTCTCGCTCAGGCGCAGGCGGCGGGTGATGCCCTGGACGAACAGCGCGCCGGCGAAGCACAGCGCGCCGAGGGCGCCGGCCTGTACGTACTGCGCGGCGGCGGCCGGGCGGCTGAGGCTGAGGTAGAAGGTCAGGTAGATCAGCGCCATCGCGGCGACGGCGGCGATCAGCAGGCCGATGCGTCCGCGCAGCAGGATATTGGCGATGGCCACCGCCACCACCAGCAGGTTGCCGATGCCGCTGGGCGTGCCGCCGGCGGCGTAGAACAGGCCGGAGAGGAAGATCACGTCGACCAGCGCCAGGCTGAACAGCTGCATCAGGTGCCTGGGCTTCTGCACCAGCACGGCGATGAAGATATTCATCACCAGGTAGATCCAGCTGCCGGTACGAAACAGCTCGATATGCACCACGTCCAGCAGTTGCTCGTCGAGGTTGCTGGAGATCAGCAGGATCAGCGCCAGGCCGATGCTCAGGCGATAGAAGTGGTAGAGCCTGAGGATGCGCCGCCCCTGCGTGCTGTCGAGGACGCTGGCGTCAGCGATCACCGGCGTGCGGGCCTTGTTCGAGGTGGGCCTGGCTGCAGTACCAGCGCTGATCCTGGCTCAGTGCCTGGCTTTGCGGCACGTGCACGCCGCAGTGGGCGCAGCGCACCATGGGCGCGGCGGCGTCCTCGCGCGGACGCGGGCGTTTCGGTTTGCTGACGAAGCGGCGCCAGATCCAGATCGCGGCGAAGATCACGGCGATCCAGAACAGCAGGCGGAACAGGCCCATGGTGTGCTCTTTAGTCGGTTAAAGCCGGCAGTTTAGCCAAGCCGCGGCCATCGGCACAGGGGCCGGGTGGCAGGCTGTGCGCTGATTCCGGGCAATAAAAAAGGGAGGCCGTGGCCTCCCTTCTATGCGGACGTAGCGATCAGTCGAACAGGCCGAAGGTCAGGTAGCTCCAGATCGAACGCTTCTTTTCGGTCTCGCCGGTCTCGGCGTCCTGCTGCAGCTCAGCCGGAATCTGCTGCTCGGCATCTTCGTACTGACGGATCACGTCCTGGCTGGCGCGGGTTTCGCCCGGCGGCAGCGGGGTGTCGGTCTCGATCAGGCCGAGGGTGGCCTTGGCCAGCCAGGAGCGGTTGTCCGCCTCTTCCTCGCGCGGCACGAACTGGCCGTCGACCAGGCTGGGGTGGTCGGGGTAGTTGAGCTTGAGGGTTTCCAGGCTGGTGGCGGCCAGGTCGTCAAGGGACAGGCGCTGGTAGGCCTCGGTCATGATCGCCAGGCCGTCGCCGACCGCCGGGGTTTCCTGGAAGTTTTCCACCACGTAGCGGCCGCGGTTGGCGGCGGCGACGTAGGCCTGGCGCTTGAGGTAGTAGTGGGCGACGTGCACTTCGTAGGCGGCCAGCAGGTTGCGCAGGTAGATCATGCGCTGCTTGGCGTCCGGCGCGTAGCGACTGGTGGGGTAGCGGCTGGTGAGCTGGGCGAACTCGTTATAGGAGTCGCGCGCCGCGCCGGGGTCGCGCTTGGTCATGTCCAGCGGCAGGAAGCGCGCCAGCAGGCCGCGGTCCTGGTCGAAGGAGGCCAGACCCTTGAGGTAGTAGGCGTAGTCGACGTTGGCGTGCTGCGGGTGCAGACGGATGAAACGCTCGGCGGCGGACTTGGCGGCCTCCGGCTCGACGTTCTTGTAGTAGGCGTAGATCAGCTCCAGCTGCGCCTGCTCGGCGTAGCGGCCGAACGGGTAGCGCGATTCCAGGGCCTTGAGCTTGCTGATGGCGCTGGTGTAGCTGCGGTTGTCCAGGTCGGCCTGGGCCTGCTGGTACAGCTCCACCTCGCTCAGGTTTTCGTCGACCTCCGGCTGCTTCGAGGAACAGGCGGCGGTGAGGGCGAGGATGGCGATCAGCAGCAGGTGTCTCACTTGCATGGCGGCTTGCGTCCCTGTGACGGCCGCGCGGCCGTCCTGTTATGATGAGCGCCCCCTGGGTTCCCCTGGGGCAAAGACGCCGTATTTAACCACAAGCCCGTAGCCGACACCAAAGGCCGGGCTCCCGCCGTTGCCGAAGATGACTTCTATCAATAAACAGCTGATCCAACTCCAGGCCACCGTGCCCTTCGAACAGGGCGGGCAGCGCCTCGACCAGGTGGCGGCGCAGCTGTTCGGCGAGTTCTCCCGCTCGCGCCTGTCCGCCTGGATCAAGGACGGCCGGCTGACCGTCGACGGCGCCGTGGCGCGCCCGCGCGACATCGTCCATGCCGGCGCGCAGCTGGTGCTGGACGCCGAGCAGGAAGCCCAGGGCGAGTGGCTGGCGCAGGATATCGAACTGAACATCGTCTACGAGGACGAGCACCTGCTGGTGATCGACAAGCCGGCAGGCCTGGTCGTCCACCCGGCTGCCGGGCACGCCGACGGCACTCTGCTCAACGCCCTGCTGCACCACGTGCCGGACATCGTCAACGTGCCGCGCGCCGGCATCGTCCACCGCCTGGACAAGGACACCACCGGCCTGATGGTGGTGGCCAAGACCCTGCAGGCGCAGACCATCCTGGTCGAGCAGCTGCAGAAGCGCACGGTCAGCCGCATCTACGAATGCATCTGCATCGGCGTGATCACCGCCGGCGGCACCATCGACGCGCCCATTGGCCGCAGCTCGGCGCAGCGCCAGCGCATGGCGGTGACCGACGGTGGCAAGCCGGCGGTCAGCCACTACCGGGTGCTGGAACGCTACCGCTCGCACACCCACGTGCGGGTCAAGCTGGAAACCGGGCGCACCCACCAGATTCGCGTGCACATGAGCCACGTCGGCTACCCGCTGGTGGGGGACCCGGTGTATGCCGGGCGCTTCCGCATTCCGCCGGCGGCCAGCCCGAGCCTGGTGCAGAGTCTCAAGGAATTCCCGCGCCAGGCGCTGCACGCGCGCTTCCTCGAGCTGGACCACCCGGCCACCGGCAAGCGCATGAAGTGGGAGTCGCCGCTGCCGGACGACCTGGTCTGGCTGCTCACCCTGCTGCGCCAGGACCGCGAGGCATTCGTCGGGTGAACGCCTGGGCACATGACTGGTTGACCCCGGACTGGCCCGCGCCGGCCAGGGTGCGCGCCTGCGTCACCACCCGCCGCGGCGGGGTCAGCGCGGCGCCGTTCGAC
>NZ_AVOF01000001.1:0-97583 GCF_000465935.2 Pseudomonas sp. EGD-AK9 | reverse complement strand
CCGTGGAGGGGGTGATCCCCTTGATTGAGGCGCATTACCCCAAGGGTGAAGGCGGTCGTCCGTCCTACCTGCTGATGGCGATGCTGCGGGTTCACCTGATGCAGAACTGGTTCGGCTATCCCTTCGGCGGCGAACGTATCTGCGATAATCAGCAGGTGCGAACGGATCGGCTCGATGAACTCGTCTGGCAGCAAGTCGTCGCTCTGCATGCCCATCCGGACCGGCTGAAGACCGAGTGCGAACGCCGTCTGGATGTTCTCGAACAAACCGACAGGGAAAATCCCGATACGGCGGCGCTGGAGAGGCAGAAGCACCATCTGGAGAAAGGCAAATCGGCTCATTGACAGCTACGCTGAGGGAGTGATCGACAAAGTGGGCTTCGACCCGAAGATCCGACAACTGAAGATCAGGCTGGAACAGATCGAACAGCAGATTGAGGTGTCCCGGTGTCATCAGGCAGGACAATTCGAGCTTGGGCGATTCGCTGGCCCTGCTCGACAAGCATGTGGACTTTACCGTCCTGGCAGCCGAGATTGATCGCTGGGCTCTCCGGCCAAACCGGGCCAAAGGCGGCTTCCCCCTATCCCACTGAGTTAATGACCCGCCTGCTGGTGCTCCAGCATCTGTTCAACCTGTTCGATGAGCAGATGGAGTTCCAGTTGCCCGACCGCATGAGCTTTCAACGTTTTGCTGGGCTGAAGCACTCCTGCCGAGTCCCGGATCGCAACACGTTTTGGGTCTTTCGCGAGCGCCTGGTGCAGGCCAATGTCGAGCGCCAGATCTTTGCCGAGGTTTAGCGTCAGTCACAGGAGCACGGCTTCCCTCGCGCGTTGAAGCTGGCAGCGGCAGGCTGCATTGGATGTTACCTGGCTCGTTGGGGGATAAATTCCGCAGGCAGCGGCGCACGCTGGGCTGCTGGCGCGGCTCGGCTGGTGGATTTACCGCCTTCAGCTCGGCCTGGCGCGGCGATGTCGCTCTCGATCAGGTCTTCTAGCAAGCTGCCTTGAGCAGGGCTTGGCTGCTCAAGGCAGCTTGGCGAGTTTGTGGCGTCTGAGCAGGGCGATCTCGTGGGTCAACTGTTCGTTGACCGTTTCGATCCGCTGGATCTTCTTGCCAGTCGTATTGGCTTAAGCACTCACCACTTTAGGCACGTCGATACCGTTGCGGTGAGGATCCTCCCCTTTGCGAACGGGCGCTGCTCTCGGCCTGCAGCAGGGGGGGGCGCAAAAGAGGACTCCTATGCTTGACAGGCTCGATCATTAATTATACCGTCATACAGATAATAAGCAGGAATATCCTTTCAGTCGGGATGTCCTTTTGAGATGAAGCGCAAAGTGGGAGATGCAGCCCTCATGAAAAGTTCAATCGGGTTGAGAGTCAGTAGGCGGGAGGATGAGCGGCACCTTCAGGGTCGTGGACGCTTCGTCGGAGACATAAAACTCCCCGGTATGCTTGAGGTGGCTTTTGTTAGAAGTCCCGTTGCGCATGGCGTTATTCGTAAAATTACGAAGCCATGCCACGCTGACAGCAGTGTTTTTACTCACGCAGATCTAATCGGCGTGCAGCCAATCATAACGCCAGTCACGACGCCAGGGTTCCAGCACAGTGAATGTCCTGTGCTTGCCTTCGATCGGGTGCGGTTCGTCGGCGAGCCTATCGCTGCGTGCATTGCACCAGACCGCGCGCGCGCGGAAGATCTGGTAGAAGAGGTGCTGCTCGATATAGAAGAGTTGATGGCTGTCACGACAATTGAAGGTGCCCTCTCATCCGATGCTCCGCTGCTGCACGAAGGTTGGACGGACAATCGGTTTGTTGAAATGCTAACAGAGGTAGATCTCGCTGCAATCGCGCCGGAAGCCCCAGTAGTCGTTAGCGTCGAAGTCGAGCTTTCCCGTCAGACGATTCACCCCCTAGAGGGGAGGGGGATCGTGGCGCATTGGGATTTCGGGGCGGACCAGTTGGTGCTGGCAATGTCGACACAGATTCCCCATCCGGTACGTAGCGGAATGGCCCAGTTCCTCGGGATCCCTGAATCGAAGATAAGGGTCAGCCCACCCGACATTGGTGGTGGGTTCGGATATAAGCTGCAGCTCCTTCCCGAAGAAATTGTTGTTGCTTGGCTCGCACTTAAGCATAAGACGCCTTTTCGTTGGGTAGAAGATAGGCGTGAGCATTTGGTCGCTGGAGCATGTACCCGCCAAGCTAAGTACAAACTAACTGGCCATGCAACTCCGGAGGGACGACTTGTTGGTTTAAATGCTGACATATACATCGACAATGGCGCTTATTCTGCTTGGCCTTTCACGGCCGTTCTAGAAGGCTACTCCGCACGAAGCAATTTACCCGGTCCGTATCAAATCACTCATTACCAATCGCGGGTAAATGTCGTGGCCACCAATAAGCCCAGCTTTTGTCCTTACCGAGGCATCGCGCGGGTTGGTACCTGCTTTGCGATCGAGTCAGTTATCGACGCGGTGGCTCATGCCGTCGGTCGTGAGCCGTGCGATGTACGTGAGCTTAACTTGGTTCCACCTGAATCCATGCCATTTCACGACGTTACAGGAAAACTGTTCGATGTCGGTGACTACGGTAAAAGCCTTAGGCGGGCCCGAGAATTAATAGATTTCGACAAATTCCGATCAGAGCAGCAATCCTCTGATTCGGCTCCGTCGCGAATACTTACCGGAATTGGCTTCGCTACGTTTTATGAGCAGACCGCTAACGGCGCAAGCTTCTTTTCATCATGGGGCATGCCAGTGGTGCCCGGATTAGATCAGGCAACTCTTAAAGTTAACGCTGATGGAACCCTGCAAGTGAAGCTGGGCCTTCAAAGTTTCGGTCAAGGACTTGAGACCTCACTCGCTCAGGTTGCAGCCACAGCAACCGGGTTTGATCTGGAGAGAATCCAGGTTCGTTTAGGCGATACAGAGCAAACACCCCATTCTGTTGGTTCCTTCACATCCCGATCCGCAGTAATTGGTGCAGGTGCGATAGAGGCGGCATCTAAGGTCTTGAAACAACGGATCCGAACTGTCGCTGCGGGGCTGTTAGGTGAAGTCGATCCGGATAGTGTGGAGATTGATAAAGGAGCTGCTTTCATTGGGGACAAAAACGTTACCTTTGAAGAGATTGCCCATATTTTCTATTTGAAGCCTCATTTGCTCCCGGCATGTGCGCAGAACATCACAAGCCTTGAGGTGACCGAAGGTTATAAAGTACCAGTAGATAGCGGAATCTTCGCTTATGGCACCCACGCAGTTAAGGTTCAAGTCGATACGGGAACGGGCCAGATTAATATTATCGACTACGTAATTGTCGAGGACTGCGGAGAGCGAATTAACCCGATGATCGTGGAAGGCCAAACCATCGGTGGCGCGGCTCAAGGGATAGGCACAGCGCTTTTCGAAGAAAGTCCTTATGACGAGAACGGCCAGCCGCTTGCGTCAACGCTACTAGATTATCTGCTTCCTGGTGCAGCGGAGGTGCCCCGCTTCAGGCTCGATCACATCGTGAGCCCATCTCCGCATACAAGCTTTGGCGTAAAGGGCGCTGGTGAGTCCGGCACGATCCCAGCCGCAGCTGCGATTGCTAACGCAATAAACGATGCACTTTTACCATTGGGAGCAAAAGTCCGCACTCTACCAATGACGCCTCCACGGATACTAGCTGCAATTGCAGCTACGGGAGAAAATTATGAGGCCTTCTAAATTTGATTATGAGCGAGCCGACTCACTCTCAAGCGCTGTTGAAATGTTATCCGTTTCAGATGGCATGGCGAAGCCAATGGCAGGGGGACAGTCCTTAGTTCCAATGATGAATCTTCGGTTGGCGAGGCCAAATAATTTAGTTTCGATTCGCCGTTTGCCAGAGCTGCAAGACATTCAGGAGGGGAAAAAAACTCTCCGCGTCGGCGCAGCAGTGACACATGCCGTGCTTGAAGATCAGAATTCTGCAGACGTTGCTGGCCAGTACCTCTCTTATGTCGCGAAAGGCATCGCATACCGCGCCGTTCGAAACCGTGGAACCATAGGTGGTTCTTTGTGCCATGCCGATCCTGCAGCGGACTGGATAACTTCATTGAGTGCAATCGGTGCGGTTTGCAACGTTCAGGGTGCTAAAGGGAAACGTCAAATTCCGGTAGAAGGGCTCATGATCGCTCCTTTCGTAAACACCCTTGAACCTAACGAAATTCTTGTGAGTGTTGAGGTGCCGAAGCTATCAACAACGGCTCGATGGGCTTATGTGAAGTTTTGCCAGAAAACTGGCGAATTTGCAAAATCGATATGCGCTGTAATTTTTGATCCGCAAACCGGGGTATCCCGTGCATTCCTCGGGGGCACTGATGGGCCGCCCTTGTTCCTCAGGGAAACATCACTTCAATTGGGCTCAGCCGACCCAGAATCACTGCTCAAAGTTGCAAAAGAGGAGATTAAAAACAAGCTGCAGGAGGCTGAAGCTGATCGTTTAGCTATTCACTTCATAATGGTCGAAAGAGCTATCGCGCGGATTGAGGGTTACAAAAGATGATTAACCAGGTTATTCCGGACCAGTCCGCGCGTTCCGTCACGCTCACGGTAAACGGTGAAAAGAAGGTCGCAACGGTCACGTCGAGAGATGTGCTTGCAGACGTTTTAAGAGAGCAGTTTCGCCTTACCGGTACACACCTCGGGTGTGATCAAGGGGTCTGTGGTGCATGCACTATTCTTGTCGATGGCAAACCTCAGCGTTCATGCATTGCTTTTGCTGTAGATTGCGATGACTCGAAGATCACCACCATCGAAGGGTTTCAAGACGACCCTACTATGTTTGAAGTAAGAAAAGCGTTCAGTGAAAAGCACGCATTGCAATGTGGCTTCTGCACCCCCGGCATGCTTATAACGGCACGCGATATTATTCTGCGGCTGGGAGACGTTGACGAAACTCGTATCAGGCGCGAACTAGCGGGGAATTTATGCCGGTGCACCGGCTATGTAGGAATAGTTGACGCAGTTCGTTCAGTAAGTTACGGAAAGGCACCAATCGGTAGTGCAGCCCCGGTCGTGGTTCACCAGGAAAGCGAGGTAATTCCGTCCGGTACCAATGAAGCTGACAAATCCTCGAAGCCTGAACCTAGCTTGAAGCGAAATGCTCAGCCCGACGATTTTCCAAACTCAATTTCACAGAGTGTGGAAATTGATCTCCCACCAGATGAAGCATGGGCAGTTATGCGGGACCTTAAGACAGCCGCCAGCTGTATCCCTGGGGCAGAAGTTGTCAGCTTAACTGAGCATGAAGTAACCGGAAAAATGCACATGGCCCTAGGCCCTATAAGGGCTCATTTCAATGGGGATGGCACCTACGAAATCAATGATGAACGCCGCGAAGGCTGGATGACTGCAGGAGGGCGGGATGCTTTGACTGGTTCCACCGCTACGGGCCGGATCATTTGGACAGTAAGACAGAACGGTGAGTCGGGCTCAGTGATAGATGTAGGGCTAGCATGGAAGCTCACCGGGGCTCTTGCTCAATTTGGGCGCGGTGGAATCGTCACCGAAACAGTTCGACGTCTTGCGGCGATGTTCGGAGAGAATCTTGAACAACTTTTACGCGAAGGAACGTTAACAGAGAGGAAAAATACGCCTATTGGACTTCGGTCGCTTATTTGGCCAGTTATTAAGTCCTGGATCGCTGGATTTTTCAAGCGAAACCCGCGCGAGTAATTTTGACTGCCACTTAGCGTGCGTTTCGGTTCTCAGTTTAACAGTGACGGGTTGGGCCGTGCGCTAGTCAAGTCTGCCATGGGCGAATGATCGAAAGGATTGCAGGATGACAAGTTTTGAAAATACAAGTGATGGCGACCCGGTACGCAGCCTAGCTCTTGGCAATGTGCTGCGTACGCGCTCAATGATCGCGACTGGTCTCGGTAATACTCTAGAATGGTTTGACTGGACTATATATGCAATATTTGCGTCATACATCGCTAAGGCTATGTTTGATCCGCAGGACCCAAGCTCCGCACTCTTGTTGACATTAGCTATTTTCGCAGTTGGGTTTGTTTCTCGGCCTCTTGGGGGGATTGTTTTCGGTTCTCTCGCAGATTCGTATGGCCGCAAAGGCGTACTGCTGATATCCATGGTGCTTATGGGTATCGGAAGTCTTGTTATCACTGTCGCGCCATCTTATGAATCAATCGGAGGCTTTGCGTCTTTGATTATCCTAGCGTCTCGATTGCTTCAAGGTTTCGCTCACGGGGGGGAGGCCACGGCTTCGTACACGTATCTAGCGGAAATTGCACCTAAAGAACGACGCGGGTTGTGGTCAAGCAGCATGTACTTCAACGCTGGGCTGGGAAGTCTTCTAGCGTCCCTTGTAGGCGCTTTCCTCACAAATGCTATATCTGCTGAAGATATGAATGCGTGGGGCTGGCGGATTCCTTTTGCATTGGGCGCGACCCTTACCATTGTTGTCCTTTTTTTAAGGAGAAACATGATGGAGAGCGAGGTGCTTGAAGATTTTGCAACCAAAGCCAACGGCTCTCGATTTGCAGCAGATACACCTAAGGAATGGTCTAGCAAGAAAATTCTTCAGCGGTCGGTGGGTGTTTTTTTCTACCAAGCCGGGGTAGGGATACCGTTCTACATCTGGACAGGATATGCGCTCGTAATCGCCATAACCCAGAGGGGAATGGATCCGAGTGATGCATTTGCAGCAACTGTTCTAGCTCAGCTTGTATATCTGATTGCAGTACCGTCTTGGGGATACGTCTCCGACAGAATCGGGCGCAAACCTGTAACGATATTTTACTTCCTTTCCATTGCCCTCTTGAACTATCCGGCTATGGCTATGATAACGGAGCAGCCTTGGACTTTATTCGTAGCGCAGGGCGGTATGCTCGCTCTGGTCGCATGTATAGGTGGGACCATGCCCGCCACTATTACTGAGCAAATTCCCACGAAATACCGGGCACGGGTAATGGGCGTTTCATTATCTATTGGTGTGGCAGTCTTCGGAGGCACGGCTCCCTACCTTAATTCATGGTTAACAGGATTAAGCTATGGGTGGGTCTTCCATCTATACGTAGTAGCCATGGTCTTAGTGGGGGCCGCTGTGGTGGCATGCTGGAAAGAGACCAAGGGCATTGATCTTCGGAATGTCGGTTAACAACAACCGCGCGAGATCATCTGGCAACTACATTTTCAGCATTAGGTGCCTCTAGGGTGTCTCTAAAAAACCAGTCATGAACCGGACGCAAGACGTTCAGGGGGCGCAAGCGAAAAAAGTATGGGGCTGGGGTCGCGGTCAATGTCATCAACTTAAGCCGCGGGCCTCGGCCAAGGCAAGCAACCCAAGGCTTGGCTTGGCAGTTGCGGCCGGATTTTCACTGTGTTTCTGCTGCCTGATCGGGGTACTGGCGCTGCTGATGCGGGCTTGGTGGTTGCCGGTTCGTCTTGCCAGTCTGGTTTCTTGTTTGCTGGGCGAGCGCGTACCGGCCGCTTCTGGCCAGTTTTTTTGCACAGTGGTTCGGGCGGTGGCGCGGCGCGGGTTCTCAGCGCGTCGGTTTGTAGCCCTCGCAGCCGCGGCTGGCCAGGCGCTTACGCTGACGAGGAAAGCTGCGGCCTGGGCGCACGGCGCTGAGGCTGTTGGCCATCAACGCCAGCAAGTGTGCCAAGCCCTGCACGCAGGGGCGCACCAGCAGTTCGACCAGGGTGTTCTTGAGACGCGACACACCTTGGGTGAAGTTGACCTTCCAACGCAGCTTGCGCGCTTTGTGGCGCTGCTCAATGACCGGTTGCAGCAGGTAGTGCATCAGCAGCGCCAGGTTCTTCAGCAGTTGCCCGGCGTGAAAGTCTTGTTTCACCGCCGTCACGCTGCGGCCGCTGAAGTTATCCAGGCTCAGGGTCTGCTTGAGTCGGCGGTAGTCCGTTTTGATGCCCCAGCGGCGGTGGTAGAGATCGGCGAACACCTCCACCGGGAAGGCCTGCCGATCCAGCAGAGAGGTCAACAGAACCTCGCTTTCTCCGCTGGCGAGCTCGACTCGGATCAGGCGCAGTTTGATCAGGGCGGCGGGATCAACGCCTGCCTCGGTGCAGAACAGGCGCGCCTCGGGGTGACTGGCAGCGAAGAACTGTGTATCCTCGACCTGACCCGACTGGAGAAACTGTTTGACCTGCGCGTTGTAGCCACGAGGCAGGCGCATCAGGAAATGCCGCTGTTGCTGCTCAAACAGTGCGAACAGCCAGTGCCCGGGATAGCCGCGGTCAAACAGCGTCAGGCTGCCAGCGGGCACCTGCGCAAGGTGCAGGTGGGCGCAATCGCGCTCGCCGACACTGGGGGGCACGATCAAGCTGTGCAGGGTTTGACCGTCCATTACGTCATGGAGCGCGGACAGTCGGGCTGTAGGCTGCTCGCCGTGCAGACCAAAGAAGCGGCCCATGGCCGGCTCCAGCGGCAAATGGACAGTGGAGCCATCCACGGCGAGTACCCGTAGCCCGCGCCATGTCTGGCGCAGCCTGTGCCGATCAAGGAGTGGCACACGGGACCCTGCTTCGGGTGGCACGTGAGCTGTTGGTGATCGCCCGGCACGTCGATGTCGCGCAGGAGCCGGTCACTCCCCTGCAAATCGAGGCGGCGGGCAGGTTGCTGGGGCGATTTGCAGCGACGACGAGGCCGCAGCACGGGCCCCCGATGGTCATCGGAACTGTTCGTTCGGACTGCCACAACTGGCTGCGCTTCCTGGGACGCCTGGCGGCGTCTGAGGCGATACGAACGGCTCATACGGCGCTGATTGAGTCCTTTGCCGCAGATTTGTCGGAGGCTCGGGGCTTGTCCTCGCGTACGATAAAGAGTCGCTGCTGGCATACCGTGGCGTTCCTCAATGGGTGGACGACTTCGACGCGTGGCAGCTCGACCGCCCGCCGCGGCTTGCGCTTGCCGCGACGTTGGGTCGGCGCGACGACTTCTTCCTCGATCTCTTCGGTAGGTGCCTCGGGCGTGGCCTCAGCCAGGCTTTCGGCTTCGTTGAAGAACTCCAGCTGCGGCGAGTCAGGGGCGGCGGTCTGCTCGGATTTGCGGCCGAACAGGCGCTGGATCATCAGCGCATTTTGTTCGCGCAGGTGCTCGATCTGCCCGTCCTTGTCCTTGACTAATTTCTGCGCAGAAGATAGCACCTCAGCAAGCAATTGCTTGAGCGCGGCGGGGGCGTCGGAAAGGGTTTCGGGCATGGAAATCATGCCGTGGATTATACCGGCTCAGGTCACGAAACGTGGCGTCAGCACCTTGTGCGGTTGGTTGCCCCAGAGGTCGATACCCTCCAGTTGTTAGCGGCTGCGTAATTCCGCGTGTATCCGGCGAATTAGCGGCTGTTGAAAGCCGCACGCCGATATCGAATTTTTCGGGCGGTGCGGGTGCCTCGATGGCGGATGGCCCAACGGGGCCGCATGGGCCCCGTTGGGCGTGGGTCGGTCGATTCGCCGCGATCAGAACAATTCGTCGTCGACGAAGGGCTCGTCGGCGGGCGGCGGCGGTTGGTACTGCTCGCGATAGGCCTCGATCAGCCGCAGGTCGTAGGTTGCCCAGATGTGCTCGCGCAGCTCGTCGATCAGATCGATAACGGCCATCGCCTGCTCGGCGGTCCAGTCGGCGGGGATCGCGAAGGGTTTCATCGGGTGCTGGGGATGCATGGGGGACCTCACTCGCTTGCCTTGCGGCGGGTTGCAGGGGCGGGATTGGCGCTGCGCTTGCGTTGTTCGGCGCGTTCGCGCGCTTCCTTGAGCCGATACGATTCGCCTTCGATGGCGATGATCTCGGCGTGGTGAATCAGGCGGTCGATCAGCGAGACTACGCAGGGGGCGTTGGGGAACACCTGGCCCCATTCGGCGAACGGCCGGTTTAATGCACTGCGCTGCATTATGCGGAGAAGTGAATCGTCGGCTCCGCGATAGCGCATTTGTTTCAAGGAGTTGTGAGCAGGCGATACGGCTCTCCGCTCCACATAATCATGACGGCCCTCCGGCCTGTGACTTTCATTAATGGAGGACGTCATGTTGCAATCTGGTTCGATTCCCCCCTACGCGTTCGAGCCCTTCGCGACGGTCCGAGCGGACCTCAGCTTCAGGGGTTTGCTCAAGAACTGTACCGCTCGGGCTACGCAAGGATCACTGCGCGCCGGCACCTCCGCGCAGCGGAACACTTTGTCTATTGGTCGAACAACGAAGACGTTGGGGAAGGGCTTGTGGACGACCGGGTCCTTCAGCGTTTCGACCGCCACTTGAGTCGGTGTCGATGTCCCGGGTACGGCCATACGCACCGCGCAGATTTGCTGCGTGGTGCGCGCTTGTTCTCGGGGTTCCTTCGCGGTGAAGGCCTCAGCGTGTCCCGCCCTGCAAAACCGCAGGCCCATGATGCCGTTCTGCTCGCCGCATTCTGTCAGTGGCGCTGTCGACCTATCTTGGCCATGGCAAGGTGAGCGATACCTACTGGTACCTGCAGGCGACGCCGGAGTTGATGAGAAACATTGCCGAGCGTTGCGAAAGCTTGGTTGCGGGAGCCCAGCCATGACCCCGATCGCCCCCCACATCACGACATTTCTGCAGCAACGGCTGCCCGTCGACTGCTGTGCCAGCCATCACACCTGCGAGTCCTACTCGTACGCCTTCAAGTTGCTCTTCGCATACGCAAGCGAGCGCCTCAAGGTCCCACCCTGCGCGCTACAGCTCGAACATATCGACACACCACTGGTTCTCGGCTTCCTGAGTCACTTGGAGACCGAACGCGGGAATGGCGCGAATTCCAGAAACATCCGGTTGGCGGCCATCAAGTCATTCATGCATTTCATGGAGTACCGCGTACCATCGGCGCTGGAACAGATCCGGCGCATTCTGGCGATTCCGATCAAGAAAGCCGACACCCGCCTGGTCCGGCATCTCACGGTCGACGAGATACAGGCCATCCTGGATGCGCCTGCACCCGAGTACCGCGATGGCCTGCGCGACCGCGCCATGCTGCACTTGTGCTTCGCCGGGGGGCTACGTGTATCCGAACTCGTCGGGCTTCGCCTCGACGATCTGAAACTCCAGCCCACTGCGAGCGTCCTCGTTCACGGCAAGGGCCGGAGGGAGCGTTGCCTGCCCTTGTGGAAGGAAACGAGCGCGGCACTGCGTGCGTGGTTAACGGTCCGGGGTCCGGCCCTGGCACCAGAGCTGTTTCTCAACGCCCGCGGCCAGCCAATGACACGTTCCGGATTCGAATACATCCTGCGCAAGCACGCCCACGCCGCCGAACGGCGTTGCCCCTCGCTGTCAACAAAGCGCGTCTCCCCACATGTGCTGCGGCACACGTGCGCGCTGACGGTGCTCCAGGCCACCAAGGATCTTCGAAAGGTCGCTCTCTGGCTCGGCCACGCCCACATGCAGACGACCGAGATGTACACCCGTGCCGATCCTTCAGTGAAACTGGAAGCACTTGAATCCATCATTGCTCCACAGCTCCGATCGGGGCGCTTCAAGGCCACCGATGCACTCATCGCCTCGCTGAATCCGCGTTCCCTTATGCGTAGAAACGACGCTTCAAAATGAAGCGCCGGCGGGCCTCTGATGAGGGGGCTCCGCATAAAACTGCACAGTGCATTAAACATCCCATTCTTGGTTTGACTGCAGAAATGCGTGAATCCGAGAAAATCGAATGTTTCCGGTTTTCCTTCGCCACGTTTCTACGGCATCGGTCACCGAGGAGATCAGGCTGGGTGACACTTCGGTGCCGTACATTTCCTGCAAGTGCGCTTGGATCTCGCGCGGTCATGCTGCGGGCATACAGCGAGAGGGTCTTGTCGTCGAAGCCCGTCCAGCGGGTCTGGTGCTTCTCGACGATCTGCGGGTCAAAGGTGCCATGCCGGTCACGCGCACTTCGATGGGCCGCTCGCCGAACTCGCCCTTGAGTTTCTTCCTGCTGAAACCGTTGCACGTGTTGCCAGTCAGGTCGCTGACTGGCTGATGCTTGTCGTGGCCCCGGTGGTGGGTTAGCTCGGCATCCAGTGCACACGCTCGACCAGCTTCTTGGTCAGTTGCTTGAGGATACCGTCGGCACCGATCAGGTCTTCAGGTTTCTGGTAGTTGGTCAGGATCTGATCCAGCAGCTCGTCGGTGATGGGGTGCTATCTCCGGTTCGGCGCGAGATTGTTGCTCATGAGCCGGTTACACAAAAAATTGGACACCCTCGGCCCGGAAAGCAGGCGGACTATGTAATCACGAAACCAGGCTGTTGTTCAGCGATACGCCGAAAGGTGCCACCGCCAGCGCGCAGATCTACACCCTGATCGTAAAGCTAGCGGTCAGGAGCCTTACGCATGGCTCCGCCATACCCTTGAACCCCTGCCAGTCGCCAGCGGTGCACGCGCTCGTCGATCTCCGCCGCCAGGCGCGAGGCCTGATTCTTGAGGATGCCGCGCTCATGCCCGTATTCATGCTGGCCGCGCGCTGTGGCTCTCTGCGAGGCTACTTATCGATCAAAATCTAGCGTTGACAAATGTATCTGTATGACTATATAAATAATCTACTGCAGCAAATATCGTGGGGCTCGACAGCGTCAGGAGCGAAACGATGCTTCTGCTTTATCCCAAATGGGTACTGAATTTAGATGAGCAGAGAGGGGCAAGATGAGCAATAAACAGCGCGTCATTATAGTGGGTGGTGGTCCGGTAGGGCTGCTGACTGCTCTGGGATTAGGTAAGGCAGGTGCAAACGTAACAGTATTGGAGGCTGAGAATAAGCCCAGCGATAGTCCGCGCGCGCTCGTTTATCATTTTCCTGTCCTGCCCCATCTGAAGCGCTTGGGAGTTCTTGATGACTGTATAGCTGCAGGGCTGATGAGGCAGAATTTTGCATGGCGTGTGCATTCCACCGGCGAAATGATTTTTTGGGATCTCAGTTGCCTTGAGGGGGATGTCGAGCTGCCATACGCACTTCATTTGGGCCAGGACAAGCTTGCAAAGATACTAATTAGCCATCTTGAAGCCTTGCCGAACGTTGAAGTTCGCTATTCATCGCCGGTTGTCGAGTGCTCTGTTAGCCCCCAATCGGTCCAGGTGGTTCTAGGGGCGCAATCCGCGGGCGAAGTCGTAGAGGGCGAATGGTTGATTGGTGCTGACGGCGCTAATAGTTTCGTGCGTCGGGAGGTCATGAAGCAAAATTTCTTCGGTATAACTTGGCCGCAACGATACGTCGCCACGAATACCAAGTTTGACTTCGATAGCTTGGGCTTTGGAAAGACTACAATGCAAGTGGATGATGTCTACGGGTCCGTCATCTGTAACATTGATAGTGATTCATTGTGGCGAGTCACATTTATGGAAGACCCAAACTTGCCTGTGGACGGAATCCGGGGTCGCATTGACCAGATGTTCAAGGGGTTGCTGCCGACGGACGATCCTTACGAGGTGGTTGCTTTTTCGCCATACCGCATGCATCAGCGGGTTGCAGATACAATGCGTCGTGGTCGCGTCATCTTGATCGGTGATGCAGCGCACGTGACAAACCCAACGGGAGGGCTTGGGCTGACGGGCGGTATGTTTGATGCTTTTGCGCTGACTTCCGCATTGAACCAGGTAATTCACGACGGGCGCAGTGAAGATATTCTCGACGTGTTCGAGGCAGATCGTCGTAGAAAGTTTATTGAACTGGTCTCCCCGAGAGCCAGCGATAATTTGCGTAACTTGTACCATCAAAAGCCAGGCGAGGCTAAAGATGATTGGGTGAAAAATACTAGGGATATTTCGAAGGACATAGACAGGATGCGCGAAGCGCTCCGGTTTCCAGAGGTAATGGAAACTTTAATTTGAGCGTGACCGCTGATCGATTGAGGCCGGGTTCTTAGGGGCGTTCATTTCGAATCCGGTATTTTTTTCGCGGGTACGATCTTGGTTGTCGTGCTTGAAGGTTGGTTGCATGATTGTGACTAACTTAGGGCGGGGGGAATAATGCCTCGCCTAAGCCAAGTGATCAAGTCAGAGAGACGGCAGATAGGTGTACTGCATACTATGGAAGATAACAATGCATTTGGAGATGTTCGCAATAGCAATTACGAGCTGACGGACTTTGGGGGGATGTTTCTTACCAGTGCCCCTCATTTTTGTGATGGGCGAACTTATCCTGGCCTTAGCGGATATGTTCAGTGGTTCAAGCCTGTCAAGCCGAGACCGATTTCTGTCACTCTTATCCATGGTGGCGGTGGGCAAGGGTCAGAATTCCTCACTACCCCGGATGGGCGTCCCGGATGGGTCCATGATTTTTTGAGGGCAGGGTTTACAGTTTTCGTTTTGGATCGGCCGGGGCACGGGCGGAATAGTTGGAATAGTGAGGTTTTAGGTCCGCATACACCGTATCCTGACTATGAGACGCTTTATCCAAGGTTTGTTGAACCTAAAGCCTCAAGTCTTTGGTCTGAGGCGATAAATCATAACCAGTGGCCTGACCATGATCCAGTCGCCGGCGACAGGTTTATGGCAAGTCAAGGTGTTATGGCAACAAACTTGGTCTCAGCTCAGAAGCATGTCGAAGTAATTGCGCCTCAACTGTTCGAAATCACTGGAGATACTATCTTGGTTTCGCATTCTGCGGGGGGGCCGTGTGGGTGGGCGTTGGCCGCTATGGGTGGGCCGAGAGTTAAAGCTGTCGCCGCAGTTGAGCCTCTGGGTTATCCGGGGCTCGAGCACCCGCTGGGAGTATTCGAGAATGGCCTGTGCGTATCGCAGTTTTCTGGCTTGCATGATCCATATCAGCGACCGATCGCCTTCGTGACAGGGCAAGCAACTTGGATGAGGGGTGCGAATCTGAGGGCGTCAAAGTATCTTCAGGAGCAAAACTACAATGTCACCCATTTCCTTCTTGAGGAGTACGGTATTTGGGGGAATGGACATATGCTGATTTCAGAAAAAAACAGTAGCGACATCGCAAAGTTGATTATTTCATGGCTTGATAAGGAAGTGGGCTCCACTCTCTAAGTACTCCAGCTTAATCGATCTTGCTGGAGGTTGGGGGCTAATAGCAATCTTGATCGTTGTCTGCTTAACTCATGCCGGCATATGGTTTGGCTCGGGCTTGACTAAAGGTGTCCTTCTATTTTTTGTCAAAATGGCTTTGGCAAAAAAATAAGTTGCACTGCGGAGATGTGACGGAAGATAGTGGGGGATGCACTATATTATGCTCGAGGCCGGTTAGATACTAATTTCTTCTAAAGGGTTGTCAATGATGAAAGTTATTCGTATTGGGCAAATTGTACCTAGCTCTAATATCACTATGGAGACGGAGATACCTGCGTTGCTAAAGGCAAGGGAGTTAGTTGCTCCCGAGCGATTCACGTTCCATTCTTCACGAATGCGAATGAAGCACGTGACAAAGGATGAGCTGGCGCGTATGGATGGTGACAGCGACCGTTGCGCGCTTGAGCTATCTGATGCTCGTGTCGATGTTATGGGCTATGCTTGCTTAGTGGCGATTATGTCTATGGGGCACGGCTATCATCGCACCTCAGCTAATCGTCTGCGAGCAGTTACCGAACGGAACGATGCTTTAACGCCAGTTATCACCTCAGCGGGAGCGTTGGTAGATGGAATTCGCGCTATAGGTGCTGAGCGTGTGGCTGTGGTAACGCCTTATATGAAACCACTGACGGAGCTCGTGGTTGATTATATCCGAAACGAAGGGATCGACGTCGGCGATTATCGCGCCTTAGAAATATCGGACAATTTGGCTGTTGCGGCTCATGATCCAATGAATTTGCCTGCAATAATTGCAAGTATGCGTACAGACGACGTCGATGCGATTGTGCTTTCTGCCTGCGTCCAAATGCCATCCCTATCAGCCATCACGATGGTTGAAGCGCAGACACGTAAGCCGGTCATTTCGGCGGCAGTTGCGACGACTTGGGCGATGTTAAAAGCGCTAAATCTGCCCACACGGGTTCCGGGTGGCGGTACCCTGCTGTCGGGTGCTTACTGATGAGAGGGTATAACGTTCATGCTAATGGCATTCGTCAGCACATCATTCATTTTCCAGGATCGGGTTCACCGCTGCTAATAATCCCTGGTATCACCTCGCCTGCAATCACGTGGGGGTTCGTGGCGGAGCGCCTCGCAGAGTTCTTTGATGTGCACGTGCTGGATGTTAGAGGCAGAGGGTTGAGCGAGGCGGGTGACTTGGATTATTCGTTGGACGCGATGTCGGATGACCTTGTGGCGCTAGCCGAACGGATGGGTACCCCCATAGCGTTGGGGCATTCGATGGGCGCTCGCATAGCGATCCGTGCGGCGCGTAAAAAATCGGCAGTCTTCTCACAATTGATCCTGGTTGATCCACCCGTCTCTGGGCCAGGTAGGCGGCCGTATCCTGCAAAATGGTCATGGTATGCCGACTCAATACGCTCGGCACAGAAGGGGTGCGCAGCTGCGGATATGCGAGCCTATTGCCCGACTTGGACGGATGAGCAGGTTGAGCTTCGGGCTGAATGGCTACACACTTGTCAGTACACAGCAATTAAAACCGCATTCGATGGTTTCCATACTGATGATATTCATGTCGATCTGTCAGAGTTGACGCTCCCCATTCGACTTGTTGTGGCTGGCGGAGCTGAAGTAATTCAATCCGAGGATATTGCAGAAATTGAACGTCTTGCTCCCCAGACTAAGACGCATATTGTCGAGCGCGCGGGGCATATGATCCCGTGGGATGATCTTGAAGGTTTTCTAAGTGCCGTTACTGATAAGTAGAGAGGGGCTTAAAAATGGATCACGCGAGCTTCACTGAGATCTGTCTACACCAGTTAAAAATGTCCGGTGTTCATGAGGGGGAGCGGCTAATAGTCCTTACCCAAGGAAATGATCGTCTCGCTTATGCAGATGCATTTATGGCCGCGGGACAGCGGCTAGGCGCTGTAATGTATCATATGAGACTTCCTGCGCCTTTGCCGTCGGATGGCTGGGCTGTAGGGGTAACTGGGTTGGCGGAAATGCCTGGCGCTGTAGACGCTTTGAAAAATTGCGATATGCTAATCGACTGCGTTTTTCTTTTGTTCTCGCCTGAGCAGTTTTCTATACAGGCAAGCGGAACTCGTATCTTAACGGCAGTAGAACCCCCTGAATTGCTAGCCCGAATGTTGCCGTATCCGGAACTGCGCGAGAAAGTCACTATCGCGGCTGAAATGGTAGAGCGCGCTAAGGTTATGCGAATTACTTCCCCTTACGGTACGGATGTAACGTATAAGCTGAACACTTATCCTACCGTGGCGGAGTATGCCTGCACTGATACGCCGGGGCGCTGGGACCATTGGCCCTCCGGTTTTGTGTTCACGGGTGGTGACGATGACGGAGTTGATGGGACTATTGTCGTGGCCCCAGGTGATATTCTTCTGCCACAACGTTTGATGGTTCGAGAGCCAATCACGTACACTATTGAAAGAGGCTGGATAACGGATATACGCGGTGGCCTTGAGGCACAAATAGTAAAATCTTATATGGATTCATTTGACGACCCGCGAGGACGGGGAATGAGTCATGTCGGCTGGGGAATGAATCCTAATGCAAAATGGCATAACTTCGTGCCTGGAGAGTTCCCTGGTGGTATGGGAATGGAGGCAAGAAGTTTCTACGGCAATGTGATGTTCTCCACAGGGCCAAACAATGAGCTTGGCGGACCGAACGACACCGCATGTCATCTGGATATACCGATGCGCAACTGTTCGTTGTTTCTTGACGACTCGCCTGTGGTTATTGATGGCGACATCGTCGTTAAGGAAATTCAATTAACTCAAAGGTGAGTGTGCTTAAGGGCGACACTTTATTCAAGGGGAAAGCAGATGTTGCAAGCAGAAATATATGACGCGGCGGGATTCGGAAAGCCGGTTTCGCGAGGGACTCGCCCGGCGATAATAGTTGTCGATTTTTCCTACGGATTTACCGATGTGCAATATCCAACAGCATCAAATGCTTCCAGTCAAATTTCACGCACAAAAGAAATCTGCGATTTGGCACGAGATTTGGGCTTTCCGGTTATATTTACTACGATTGCTTATCATCCTGGGGAGGTGGCGAAGCTTCCTTGGCTGAAGAAATCGGCAGGGATGGCTGCGTTGCTCTTGGGGTCACGCTTAGTAGAAATCGACACGGCGACTGGCATTCAACCAACCGATGCGGTAGTCGTTAAGAAGGGGGCTTCATCCTTCTTTGGGTCTACTCTAGCGGCCCTGTTGTCGGGCACGGGCACTGATACAGTTGTGGTGGCTGGCGCAACGACTTCGGGCTGCGTGCGCGCGACCGTAGTAGATGCTGTGCAGTCCGGATTTAATGTGCTGGTACCAGCGGACTGTTGTGTCGATCGCGCGCAAGGCCCGCATGATTCAAGTCTATTTGATATACAGCAGAAATACGGTGATGTCACTGATTCTAAAGATATTTTGGACTGGTTGCGCTCACTGCAGCGCTATTAGAGGCAATAGGAGTAGTAAATTTTTGCTTCGCTGATCGTTTCAGTGGCATCAGCGTTCATATCTATATGGCTGAAATCCCGATTCGTTGCTAGTTCGGTGTCTTTATGGGCAGTAGCGTCTAAATCCTATTGCTGTGTATGGTCCATCATCGCTGAGGCGATCATTGGTTTTAAGGGCAGTGTGGTAAAGGAAACTTGGTTGCTCTGCAGTTACTTTAGATTGATCTAAGCCCCCGCTGGCGGTGAGTAGGGTAGTTGTCGGATAATCTAATTCTTCAAACTATGGGTTGGACCTGGAAAGATCTGTGAAATACTGCGTTACTCTGTTTAGCGATAACCCGCTATGCTGCTGGTAAACCTTTCCACGGCTGAACAGTTTATAAGACAATATCTCCGAGGGGGCCCTGCATGTTTCGCACGGCGGGGGCTGAGGTTGAAGGAGTTCCGTGCCTGAAGTCGACGCAGGTGCAGGGCGGGCCGAGCACGGGTGACCTAGGCGGGATGCGAGCTCCGATGTAGGGGCAAGGGTCAAGAGTGAGATGGCGGTGATCCTGGTGCTGCGTCAAGGCTTAATGCCCACTGGGGAGGCGACATTGAGAGCAATCTAAGGCCTGGGTGCGTTGTTTGTTTTGAATAAGGAGGGACACCTAAGGGGTATTCCCCATGGCAGTAGAGGGGCGTAGTACCTATCTGTATTGGGCCGGTAGCATAACGGTAAATGCAGCGGCCTCATAAGCCGTTGAGTGCGGGTTCGAATCCCGCCCGGCTCACCATCTTTCGAGGTGGGGTGCCGTGTTCGCTAAGAGCCTGTCCGGGAGCGGGGCAGTTTTAACTTATAATTGCGTCCGCCCTCAAGGAGGCCCCCGAGCATCGCTATGCAGTCACCCCCGTTCAAGGAAAGCCCGATTGAAGTGGATCAGCGCCTCTTGTTTCCCAGCAACATTTTTGATTTGTTGGCCGAGGATAATGACTGCTTTATCTACGAAGAAATCTTCAAGCATCTCGACACGAGCGTGGTGGAACAGCAATACAGTTGCATCGGGCAGCGGGCCTATCATCCTCGCGCGCTCGTCTCCATCCTGATCTACGCCTACAGCCATGGGTGTTCAGCTCACGTGAAATTCAGCGACGCTGCCGGCAGGATCTGGTCTTCACGTTCATCGCACAGATGCAGTGCCCGGACTTCCGCGTGCTGAGCGATTTTCGCAAGAATCACATGGCGTTTTTCTACGACTGCTTTCGACAAAGCGTCCAGATGGCCTTGGAGTTGAAGCTGGCCTCGCTGGGGCACATCAGTCTGGACGGCTCAAAGTTCGAGGCCAATACTTCCGGCGGCAGATGTTGCTTCTGCTCGGTAACTCGTACAGCATTGCAAATGCAAGTGATGGTTTTTTCATTGCAACGTGATTGTGTAAGGCCGGGCGGAGCACGCTGACCTGATATGGCTATAGTTATATGGCGCCTCATGTCAAAGTTTTTGGCGTGTCTTGTCAATCGGTGAGGCGCGCCTTCTGCCATAGTAAATAATGAGTTGTTAAACGATCTCGCGTGTTTGTATTTATTTTTCGTTCAGTCATTAAAGAAAGTGAATGTGAGGATAGCTATGTCGGTAGATACTAAAGAACTGCAGCAAGCAACGTGTAAGTTTGTTGATGCGAATAATCTAGCGGATCTGGAAGCGGTCATGGATTTTTTTTCCGATGACGCGGTGTATGAAGATATTTATGGCGGGCGCCATGTTGGCGTGGCGGAAATACGGGCGGCTTTTTTGCCTTTATTCGATGGCTCCTTTGGTAAGGTGGAGTATGTTGGCGAAGACCTTTTTGTTGATGGTGATGCTGGGAAAGTAATGGTTAGCTGGCGTTGTAATTTGCAGCTCAATGGTGAGCCATTTTATTTACGCGGCTTGGATCTGTTACATTTTCGCGATGGAAAGCTCGTGGCTAAACTTGCCTACGGCAAAGCCAGTGAGGCACTTTTCCAGTCATGATTTTCACGAGGTGTTGAAGCGCGCCAGGAGCATGAAGGTCGGAGGGTTATCTGGTGGGTGGCGGCACGCCGCAGCACCTACAAGACGCTCGATAAGTGTGGCGCGCTATATAAAGCCAAGTGCAAGATCGAGAAGGCCAAGGCTAGGTCTAGGTGCGTGCCAAGGTCGAGTGCCCGTTCCGTGTGAACAAATGCCACTTTGGTTACGCCAAGATGCGCTTCCTTGGGCTGGTGATGAACACCGCTCAGTTGGGATCGCTGTTTGCACTGTCGGGCCTGTGAATGGTGCGTCGACATTTAATGGCGAATGTGCGAGAGGTGTGCCTGTAATGTGGGAAATAGCCGCTGCGAGGTGCTCGCGGCGGCTAAAAGCTCAGAATCGAGCGTGTGACTTGATCGTTTTGATCGTATTGCCGCTTTTAAAAACAGTAGGTCTGAGGTCGGTCAGAAATACAGGACTATTTCAGGCCATCTCTAGATTCTCTGCGAGGTTTGCCTCTTGGTTGCCGTTGTTTCAACTGGACAGGTGGGCAGTGCAATGTTTTATTTTCCATCACAGGCTTAGAACCACCGGTTTCAGTTGGTCAACTGTAGCGCCGCCATACGCGGCTGGATGGCTAGCGCATGGGCTATAGATACGGACGCCATAGGCGTCTACCAGATCGAGTATCACTTTGGCTAGGTGATCAAGTACCGATATTTAGTGGAGAAGTGGCGGAGCAATTGCGCGAGTTGGTGAGGTAGACGAACAACGCGTTTGAGATCCGGATCGTGAAGGGTGTTGTGAGCAAGGAGCACGTGCACATTCCGCTGAACAGTCCGCCGAATTTGGTGCCGAGCGAGATAATGAGGCGGATCAAGGGGGGGGCGGCGAGCAAGCTTTTCGAGGAGCTTCCCTATCTGAAGAAGCGCTATTTGGGGCACGAGGTTACTTCTGCGCGACGGTTGGGCAGACGACGAAAGAGATGATCAAGCAGTATCTTGAGCGTCATTTTGAGCCGAGTCCGAACGATAATTTCAAGATGGAGCCGGACTGATACGACGCGTCGTTCAGTCGAAGCGTATCTGGACTTTCAGTCCGTAAATCGCTAACCCACCGACTTCAGTCGGTGGTCGTTAAGTGCCCATCTGTGCTGCAAGTTTTCGAGTTTCGAGCGGATGTTCATTGGGCAGAATTGGGTCGTTTGACTATGCAGCATCTGGATTTACAGGTTATCGAGCAGGCGTTGGCTTGGTCGCGGTCGGGTGAGGCCGTGTGGCTGTGCACGGTGCTCGCCACCTTCGGCTCCTCGCCGCGCGAACCCGGTTCGTTGCTGGCGGCGCGCCGCGACGGCGGCCATGTTGGCTCGCTGTCGGGCGGCTGCGTGGAGGAAGATTTTCTCGCGCGCCTGCAACAGGGCGAATTCGAGCGCGCGGTCACAGTCCTGCGCTATGGCGACCCGAACGGGCCGCAGGGGGCTCGAATAGCGCTGCCTTGCGGCGGCATTCTCAACGTCTTGATCGAACGCCTGCCGGCGGATGCGGCCACCTGGGAGCAACTGGAGCGCCTGCGTGCGACCCTGCAGGGGCAGCAGCATCTGCTTCGCAGCGTCGACCTGCGCGATGGTCGGACAGAGTTGGGTGAAGACGATGGTCTGGGCCCTCGTGTGGTCGAAGGGGAGGACGGGTTCTCGCTGCAGATTCGCGTCGGCCCGGCGGCTCGCCTGATCGTCGCCGGTATCTCGCCGGTATCAGTGATCTGTGCGCAGCTCGCTCGCACCCTGGGCTTCGAGGTCATCGTCTGCGATCCCCGCGAGGAGGCCTATGCCGGCTTCGACGTGGCCGGCGTCGAGCTACGCAAGGAACTGCCTTCGCAGTTCATCGCCGCCGATGGCTGCCATCGTGCGACCGCGGTGGTGGCACTGACCCATGACCCCCGTATCGATGATCTGGCCATGATTGAGGCCGTGCGCACCCCGGCCTTCTACATCGGCGTCATGGGCTCGCAGCGCACCTCTGCGGTTCGCGCCGAGCGCCTGCGCCGCGTCGGCGGTCTTAGCGAAGCCGATATCGCCCGCCTGCACATGCCCATCGGCCTGGCTTTGGGCAGTAAGACACCTGCCGAAATCGCCCTGGCGGCGATGGCCGATATCGTTCGGGTATACCGAGGACGCCCGCGCGATGCGCTCTGAGGTTGGTGAGTTCGGAGCGGTTGTTGACGCGCAGGGGCGCCGTCTGCACAACCTGCGGGTGAGCCTGACCAGCGCCTGCAACTACGCCTGCGTCTACTGCGTGCCCGATGGCAAGCGCCTGCATGCGGAGAAGAACGCTCTGCCGTTGGCTAAGCTGCTACTGGCGGTGGGGTACCTCAAGCAGGTCAACGATCTGCGCACCCTGCGCATCACCGGTGGCGAGCCGCTGATCAGCCCGCTGTTCGACGACTTCATGGCGGCGCTGGGGCAATTCGAGTTCGAGGATGTATCGCTGACCAGCAATGGCCAGCTGCTGTCGCGCAAACTGCTAGTGCTGCTGGCGGCCGGGGTCAGGCGCATCAATATCTCTCTGGACTCGCTGGATGCCTGGGCGTTCCAGCGCATCGCCCGTGGCGGCGAGTTGACCGAGGTGCTCGAGGGGATCGAGCAGGCGCTCGCCGCCGGCCTGCAGGTGAAGATCAACATGGTGCCCCTGCGCGGCTACAACCACGAGCAGATCCTGCCAATGCTCGACTACTGCCTAGCCCGCGGCGTGGAGCTGCGCTTTATCGAGCTGATGCGCATGGGCCATCTGGCCCGTGACCGTCAGGCCTTCGACAGGCAGTTCATCGGCATGCGCGAGATTCTCGCGAGGATTGCCGAGCGATACCCATTCACCCCAGCAGCTAAGGCAGCGGACGCCACCGCCCAGCGTTTCACCATCCCGGAGCGCGGCAGCTTCGGCATCATCGCCAACGAGAGTGCGCCGTTTTGCACGGGCTGCACGCGCGCGCGCCTGAGCTCCACTGGCTGGCTGCATGGCTGCCTGTCGTCCAGCCGCAGCCACTACCTGGGCGATGTGCTCGAACTGCCCAGGGACGAGGCACTCGTGCGTATCCACGAATTGTCCCGGCAAGCATTGGCGGACAAGCAGGCCGAGCGCTTTACCGGCGATGTCATGATCATGAAGATGATTGGCGGTTGAACCTTATGCAGGCCGATACGCTACGCAAGAGCCAGGCGGTTGCCGGGCTGGTGCTTGCGGCGGGCTTTTCTCGCCGCTTCGGTAGCGACAAGCGCTACGCTCGCCTCGGCACCGGACAGACCCTGCTCGGTGCCAGCCTGGTGCTGCCCTCTACGCTACTGGAGGAGGTCTGGGTGGTGCTGCGCCCCGAGGACGACAGCGCCGCGCTGGGCGTTCCGGCGCAGGTGAAGGTGATCCGCAGCCCTGGTGCTGAGCTGGGTATGGGGCACAGCCTGGCCAGTGGTGTTCAGCGAGTAAGCCAGATGACGATAGCGAGCGCTATCGCCGTTTTTCTGGGGGACATGCCATGGATAGGCGCTGACAGCATGGGCTATCTGCTGGCCCTGGCCTCGCCCGAGCATATCGTCGTACCAACTATCCGGGAGCAGCCGGGGCACCCGGTGCTGTTCGGGCGCAGATTCTGGCCAGCCTTGCAGAGCCTGACTGGGGATGCGGGGGGCAAGTCTGTACTCAGGGCGAACCCGCAGGCGGTGCGCTACTTGCCCTTGAATGACCTCGGTATGCTGCGTGATATCGATACTCCTGGATTCGTTGAGTAAGGGCATCGAAAAGCAAACGCTGGAGGCATAAAAATCGATCTACGCGACAACTACCTTGAAAAAGGTCGGGAGTAAATAATGATAAAATTTAGGTCGGTTCAGACTTTTTTTGTTACCCAAGCAGGGTTGGCGATGGTTTTAATCATAGCGATCCTGTTAGGTCTTAGTTTTTTCTCTGGAAAAGCTAATACGGATGCGGTGGAAGAGATTACAAATATTTTGGCCGCCGATAAAGCCAGGGCGGAGCTTACTTATCTCGCAAAGTCTGAAGCAACTGAAATAAGCGCTAGGCTTCAATTATCTATGCAGGTGGCGCAGCAGCTTACTGTTGTTAACTCGTTGCTAGGAAAAAAAGACGCTACAGGAAAACCGCTGGCACCTTTTTCTCGAGAACAACTTTCAAACTTGATAAAAGAGGTTCTGGTTGCGAATTCTGATTTGTCAAGTGTTTATCTCGCCTGGGAGCCAAATGCGTTTGATAATCAGGACGCCGAGTATTCAGGTCTGTCATCAAATGGTTACGACGGTACAGGGAGGTTTTTGCCTACGTGGTATAGGGATGCTAAGGGGCGGATAAATATTATGCCTGCCCCCTCAGTTGAAAGCCAAACCAGGATGGAGTCTGGGGTGAGGGAAGGTGAATATTATCTCTGCGCAAAGGAAACGTATATGCCATGTATCACTGATCCTGCTGTTTATGATATGGGTAATTCTGAAAAAGAAATGCTTTCCTCGTTCACGGCTCCAATTTTGATTGATGGCAGGTTTCTCGGTGTAGCGGGTGTCGATGTCCCTCTATCGTTCATACAGAGCTTGCTAATTGACAGTAATCGTACGCTTTATAATGGTGCTGGCAACATGAGCTTGCTGTCATCAAATGGTCGTATCGTAGCAAGTACAGATGATAATGCTGATATGGGCGGGCTTGCGTCTAGTACTCTTTCTTCAAGCGACTTGGTTTTGATAAATAGCTCTTCCGAGCATCAAGTGGGCTACGAGGTTGACAACAAAGATAGTGTTGTTCGACTGGTTGTTCCCGTAAAAATAGCCGGTACGGGATCGTACTGGTCATTGTTTGTGAAGGTTCCTCTCAAGGTTGTCATGGGGCAGGCATGGGCCCTGCAGAAAAAGTTAGACGACAAAAATGTGCGTGATCTTCGCGCGATGGCCTTGATTGGTATCTTGGTCGCAGTGATCGGTGTTTGCCTTTTATGGTTTATTAGTTTGGGTGTGGGGCGCCCGCTTAAGCAAGCCGCGAATCGGCTGTTAGGCATTGCAGAGGGTGAGGGTGATTTAACGCGGACGTTGAATATTGATCGGGGAGATGAGCTAGGAGCCATAGGTGATGGGTTCAATAAGTTTTTGATCAAGCTCAGGATTATGATCGCTAAAGTTGCCTCACTGACATCGGATATCGCAGACTCTGCAGACGCTACCCGTGCGACCTCAGTTGTAACCGTTAGCAAAGTGGAAAAGCAGCTAGAGTCAATCGAACTTATCGCAGCGGCTGCCCAACAAATGGCTGCTACTGCTCACGAAGTCTCCCAGAGCGCAGCCAAAGCTGCTGATGCAGCAAGCGAGGCTGATCAATCTGTTCGATCTGGCCAATCCGTGATGCTAGCAAGCACTCAGGCTACTCAGAGGCTCCGTGAAGACTTAATCCATGCATCCGATATGGTGCAGGCCTTAGCCACTGAGAGTACAGAGATCAACAAGATTCTCAAAGGCATTCGGACGATTGCAGATCAAACTAATTTGTTGGCGTTGAACGCGGCAATCGAGGCGGCACGTGCTGGAGAGCAAGGCCGAGGTTTCGCTGTTGTCGCAGATGAAGTCAGAAACCTGGCCATGAAGACCCAGAGTTCTACCTTAGAAATTCATACTATGGTCGATAAGTTGAATGTAGGCGTTCGTGAGGTTGTCTTGGCTATGGAGCATAGCAGTAGTCGTATGAGTGACAGTATTCGTCACTCAGAAGATGCTACTATTGCCTTAATTGATATAGCTGATGCCGTTTCGCTTATAACTGATATGAGCCTGCAAATAGCTAGCGCAGCCGAAGAGCAGAGTATGGTTGCTGAGGATATTAGTAAAAATATTGAGAATGTTAATGGCGCTGCTGCGGAAGTAACAAGGGAGGCTCAGAACAGCGTCCTTGCGAGTGAGGCACTCACAGAACTGAGTGCTCAGCAGAGGTTGTTGGTACAACAGTTTAAGTACTGATGCCTCGCGCTAACGGCCCATTGGAAAGCGCCGCAGGCAAGACAAGTCAAAAACGGCAAATAAAGTGGAGTTAATGAACTGTAAATGAGCATTTGTGGGTGGGGGTGAATTTTCGTGTAACATCAATAGACTTATTCACTTGTTATCTGACGAAATCAGTAGTTTGACCTTGGCCAAGTTTCAGTCGATAGGATGGGGGTGGTTATCAATAAGTTCCAACATCCTCTCTGGGACTACGGATTATAAGTCAGCTGTAGGTAGGGGTTGTTGGGCGGTACCTTCTCGAATAGGTGCCGCGGATCTCCCAGTAGGTAGCCATGCAGCCGCCGCGACTTACGCGGTCCCGTAACCTCACACGTCCAGATGTTCAGGCCGTTGTCTTTTTTGCGGTGTTGTTGCAACTTCTCGAAACGCTTCTGCACCCACTGCCAATCAGTGACTTGCTCCTGTTTGGCGAGCGCAGCTATTTGCGGGTGTTCTTGGGCGTAGCGTTGAAACACCCCTGGGCTGACCAGGAATGCCGTGTTGGCCACGGTATGCACCAGAGCTTTGGCGTCATTGATGATCAGCTTACGGCTTTGGATGCGTTGCCGCAGCCAGGCCAGGAAATGTTCGCCTGAAGGTAGCTCCCGCGAGTTTTCTCCGCTCTCGGCAGGAGAGGGCTCAGGGGTCAGAGGCCGTGTTGAATCGCTCTCTTGGGAGCGCGAGTGCGGTGCGGCGATGTGGGTTTCTGATGGCGGTTCAACCTCTGCCTCCTGTGGGGGTGGTGCGGCGTCAGAGGTGCTGAGCAATGCCAGTAGGGCGTCGACGCTATCAGCAGTGTGCTCAGTAACCAGAGCAGGTGTGCTGTTTACCGCTGGCGAGGTGTCACCGTTATCGATGAATGGGTTTGTGGGGGCGTCGCTGGACTCCACCTCTATCACGACGTTGCCAGTAAATGGCTCCGGCCGATCATCTCCTTCCCAAATTAGGGCAGGGGCCAGCCTCAGCAGTGTGAAGGTGTGCGACCAGCCGGCTGCGCTTGTGACGGTGGCTCGCCAGATTGCCTTGCCATCCGGTGTGGGTTGGAGCATGCCGTGATCTTGCAACACGTTGAACACGGCGGTGTTGTTGGCGGGGATGCCGTCGATACCCTGAGCTAGTAGGTGCGCGCGCAGCTTGTCCGAGACGGTTTTGCTGACCAACCACAGAGCATCCTGCGTAAGCCAGCCATCCGATGCCTGGGGCTGGTTGAGTTTCAGTTCCTCTTTCAATAGGTAGCGCAGTCCGTCGAGCAGCTTGCGCTGCAGGGCGTGCTTCGGGGCCGCCATGGCGCGTGCTGGGTCGCCACCCATGGCCTGGGCAACCGATGCACGGTCGGCCTGGATCACCAGTTCGCCGAGCACACCGGCGTGCTCGTGCTGGCCAGCCAGCACATACAGCAGTGCGGACCATGCCTCGGGATAAACGCTGAGCCAGTCGAGAATCTCGTGATCCAGCACTCGGTTGTAGAGCAGGCCGGTGGCGGCGTTGTGCAAGCGATACTCGCGGTCCTGGCGGTAGCGAAAGCGGTACGGACGCGACAGCGGCCCCTGCCAGGGATGCCAGATGCGACCGTCGGCCGTCTCCACATGCAGGTCGACGGCAATCTTGCCGATGTCGTGCAGCAACGCCGCGTAGGCTGTAGCAGCCGTCCAGATTTCAGCCTGGACAGCCTGGTCTTCGGGAGGTGTGCCGGTGGGTAGCAGATACGACTGCCGCAGCTTGAGCGCGTAGGCGACGATTTCCAGGCCGTGGTCGAGCATGCCGCCCGGATAGGCATGGTGGTGACTCTCGGACGCGGGGAACTGCTGCACCAGCTCGGCGTAGCGCTCCAGGGGGGCGAGGAACAACGTGGCGAACTGCCGGCGCGACAGCGAGGTACGTTGCCAGATGTGCTCCAGCAAGCGTTGCCGGCGTGGCGCGGACAGCAGTGCGGAGGCCGTCTCTGGCCGAAGCAACCCTTTGGGGGGCTCGATGGCTGGAGTGGACCGTGCGCCGGTGGTTGGTGATACCCGTTTGCGCTGGAGTAGAGAGAGCATGGCGAACCCCGATGACGGGTTGCTCAGGGGAGCCTTTTGGCCTTTTCGGGTAGGGCCTTTGCCCTTGACCCCATCCCCTTGCCCCTTTCCAACCCTTTGGCCTTTGCGGAAGCCTTTGGGTATAGGGCAGCGGCTCCTGGCGATCCACAACCAATGCGGCTTGGCTCAAGTCGGATTGAGGCGGGAAGGCGAACTGTGCCGAGCCTACGATGGCGCTTTCCATTTCGAGCGAAGGAGGTGTCATGCTCAGTCAGGTTGACGAGGTAAGGAATAATGCTTACCTTGTAGGCATGGCTATAGGGAGAGCTACGATGTCTGAGATTCATGAAATCGCCACGCTGACTTCCAAGGGCCAGATTACGCTGCCGAAATCCATCCGGCAGGTATTGGGTGTGGACACCGGCGCAAAGGTGGCCTTCGATCTGCGCGCAGGTGAGATCATCGTGTCCCGAGCGGACGCCGAGCACGAAGACCCGGCGATCGGAGCCTTCCTGAGCCTGCTGGAGGCGGACATCCGGGCCGGCCGGCATGTCCAGGCGCTGCCTGAGGATCTTGCGCGGGCTATGCTGGCGAACGCGGGCCGGGCGGTGAATCTGGATGAGGACATCGAAGGCGACGTGGCGCTGTGATGCAGCGGCAGGGCTGGACGTTGCTGTTTCACGAGGGTGTGATCGAGCAGTTGCGCAAGCTGCAGGCGGCCGCGGAACGGGCCGAACGGAGCGACCCGCAAGGGTTCGAAGCCAATGCCAATGTGAAGTTGTTCCGGGCGCTGAGCCAGTTGATCATGGACGTCGTACCGAGCGATCCCGCGCGCGACGAGTTCCGTCAGGGTAACACCCTGGGGCCGGCGTACCGCCACTGGCGGCGAGCGAAGATCGGACGGCGATTTCGTCTGTTCTTTCGCTACGATTCCAGGACGAAGGTGATCGTGTTCGCCTGGGTCAACGACGAGCAGACCCTGCGCTCGGCAGGCAGCCAATCCGATCCTTATGCGGTGTTCGAAAAGATGCTGGGGCGAGGCAATCCGCCCGATGACTGGAGCGCATTGGTGAATGCGAGCCATCAGAATTGGAGCAAACCGGAGTAGCCAGCCAACACATGTAGCAGGTGACGACGATGAATACGAAAGCCCGCATCAGCAACGCAGAACGCTTCGGCCGTCGGATCGGCCGGATGTGGCGGGGCTTCGTCCGTCGTGAGCATCAGGTCGCCGGCTGGCTGGTGGCGCGCGGTCTATCCGCTGGTGCGGTGACGGCGCTGCTGTGGGGCGTGAAGCTGGCCGTGATGGGTGTGCTGATGTATGTCGCGTTCTGGCTCGCGCTGTTGTTCGGATTTGCAATTGCTGCTGCCTGGATGGCACGTGAATCCGATCAAGATGAGTCAGAAGAGTGGGCGGTTGGTGATCAGGCCGAACACAAAAACAACCCAGGCTATCATCCGGCCCTGTACAACGATGCCCCAGATTCGCGTTATGCAGACCCGCGTTATGACGATGAGTGACGCCTTGTGTTACGGATTGGCTTTCTATTTGAGTTTTCCTGACGCCATTCCTGATGCCTTCCCCCCGGCTTGACTCACTGGCCGGGTTCCATCCGAGAGCCCCTGGAGAAGGCCGCCAGTCTGCACGCCAACCCATCCCAAGGCGGCTACCCAAAAGGTGGGCAGCACGATAAACATCGTCGCCATCACAAAGTTGACGATCATGTCCCCGAAGGTGTTGTTGAGCCCGATCAGTGGATCGAAGTTCGCATGCGGGCGATTCGCTCCCCAGCCCCATCCGTATAGGGCATCCAGGATTGTCGAATCGATCCAGCGCGCGAGCTGGAACCAGAAATCGACGAAGAACAGCGCGAACTGCACGACGCTGATCGTGACCACGGTTTTGAGGTCGTAGGTGCCGATCACCAGCACCAGCGGGATGCAGATCACCAGCGCCATCTTGAGCAGGGCCAGCACCATCGGCAGGGCCTGGCGCATCGCATCCATCGCCGGGAAGAACGCCATGGAGCCGATGGTCAGGCCGACATCGCTGACCGCGCGGGTGGCGACATTGGGGACGCTCATCTCGATCTGGCCGCCGTAATCGCTGTAGACCGCGCCCTGGTTGAGCTTCTGCTGCCGGGGCGAGGCGATGGCGCGGATCACCGAGTCGTTGACCTGCTCCTGCGACAGGAAGCTGGCCCAGCCGCCGATTCGGGTCAGCAGGTTGGGGTCGACCTGTTGCAGCAGGTGCACGCGCAAGCCATTGCTGTCAGACCACCATTGGTTGCAGGTCGGATAACCCGCGCCGCTGGGCACCTGCGCGAGGCCCTCATCGCGATTGCTGTCGTAAGGCCAACCTTCGCGCGGTGTCTTGGCGCGATAGGTGTCGTAGTAGCCCGCCGTGTCGAGGAAGAAACGCGAACCGATCCAGGTGACATCATGCATCTGCTCCTCGCTCAGATCCGGGCGATTCATAAAGAGCTTGGCGCGGGCCGGCCCGTAACAGTCATGGGTGAAGTCGCTCACCTCCTGGGCCAGCAGCGGATCGTCGATACGCGTGGCGTCGACCTCCATGCGGATCTGTCGTAAGTCGGTTCCGCACGGAATAGCCGCCACCGAGGCGCCGGTCACGGCGCGTGAAATCGCGTGCATGAAGAACCACCACACCGGCACCTTGGCCGATTGGTTGTTGAGGGTGCTGAAGGATTGCGACCAGCCCGTCTGCGCCGGCTCCGGAACGTTCACCTGGCATTGAACCGAGCGGGTGCGATCGAACTGGAGCGTATTGAAATCGACATCGATGAACGGCATGCCGGCGAACAGGATAACTACGATGGCGACAAAGATGCGGTTCTCGATGCGCACGGCCGACAGCGCGCCTTTGTTGCCTTCGTCGGCCCCTTCGGCGCGGGCCTTGAGCCATTCCTGAAGGATGATCGCCAGAAACGGAATGGCGAAGGCGCCGCTGGCGATCAGCACGGCCCAGATGCCGTTATGGACGATCCAGGACACCAGGGTCAGGTAATACTCCAGATAATCGGTGGTGTAGAGCGTCATTGCAGCCTCCGGTCATTCCGCCTGCAGGAACGAACTGAATTCCAGTGCGACCACCGCGCCGACGGCGGCCAGCTCGGCCCGCAGCAGGCGCCGTCGAGTGCTGGCGTTCGGCTCGCGGGCAAGCACGCGGCGGCGCATCCAGATCCAGCCATAGGCCGTACCGGCATAGAGCAACAGGCGCCAGCCCAGGAAATGGTTGCTGTGCGCCGTCAGCCAGGTTTGCCAACCTGCGATACCGCCGGCCAGGTAAATGCCGATGAGGTTGGTGGCGACGGCGACCAGCAGGACGAAGAGGGCACCCAGCAACCCCAGACCTGTGCGGCGCAGCCGCAGCCTATTCACGGGGTGCCTCCAGCATCTGGCGAGCGCTGCAACTGGTCGAGTCGGGCGGGGATCGGGTCACTCTCGTAGATGGCGCGCGAGCCGGCAGAGCGCGCGCTGTGTCGCTGGATGATGGCAGTGGGCGAGTTGCTCGCCAGCTCGCGGCGCAGTTCCAGCTCGGTCTTGAGGTTGTGGATCTCGCGGTCGAGCAGATCGCTTTCGTGCGAGACGGCTTTCTGAGCCAGCTCGTTGGCCGCGACGTTCGGTTCCTTGCGTCCGGTGAGCAGTGTGCGCTGCAACAGCAGGGCGTTTTCGAGCACGCTGGACAAGGCGATTTCCGACGCGTGCCGTCGTGCCAGGATGTCCTGGTCCGGCTCGTCGCGCAGCGCCTCGATCACGCCGCGGGTGATGGGCAGCGAGGCGCTGCCGGCTGCCTGCAGGTTGTCGAGGCTCAGCGGGCGGCTGCCGGTGATCAGCGCCTGCAGTGCTGCGAGCTTGGTTTCGTACTCCTCCTGGATCAATGGGGTGAGGCCCACGCCCGGTGTGGTCACGGTTTTGCTACAGGTCTCGCAAGTGCGCTGCTCCTGCTCGCCCAGTACCCGCACGGCCCAGGCTGCGGCGGCCGCTGGCGAGTGCCAGGTCTGGCAGGTCAGGTTGCCGCCGCAACTGTTGGAATCGATCGAGCTGGCGTCATCGACATCGCGTCCGTTGACCAGGTTGTAGCCGGCGCGGGTCACGTCGCTGATGATCCGAATCGGACGCTGCCCGGCGCCTCCGGCATTGCTGCCGTCGACCCAGGTCACGCCGTCGTTGCCGCGGCTCGTTTCGGTCTGCTCGATGGCCGATACCGCGTCGGTGCTGGCGACGGCTTGCGTGAGCACCATGCCGTCGGCGAGCTGGCTCCAGCCCACTTGACCGCCGGCCACATCGGCCATCCTCTCGGCCAGGGCACGGCAGGTCAGCTTGGAGCGGTCGAAATCCAGACGCGCCTGCAGCACGCCGTTGGTGAGCAGGTTGTAGAGCCCGGGGTCTGCCCGCTGGATGATCAGCGCCGGCAACGACGCCACGGCGGCGGTAGCGTTCTGGATCACCGACGACATGATGGTTTGAAAACCGTTGGTCACGCCGTTCAACTGATTCTGGATGGTGGTCGAGATCGACATATCGCCGCAGATCAGGTTGCTGTTCCAGCCCACGCCGACACCAATGGCGCGCATGTTTGAGACCGGCGTCATCGACACGGCGCGACCGCCACCGATCGAGTACAGCACGTCGTCACCGATCACTGAGCCCTGGTGCTGCGCGCCATACTGGTTGACGCTGGTCTGGGCGGATGCACCGGCGCAGACCAGGGACATAGCGGCGGCCAGCAGGGCAGCGCGTAGCGTTTCGGCGGGCGCGATAGCCGGTTGGATCGTCATGGCTGGCCTCAATTGAAATCCGTGCTGCCAAGGAACGTCTGACCACGCCTGCGGCAACAGCTATAAGGCCGCCACAGCGCCCAGGCGTAGTCGCCTCGCTGTGCCTGTAGGCGGGTGTCGCTGTGCGGGAAGACTGCGCAGGTGCGCGACAGCCTAGGCGTCAGCTCCTGCCACTTGCCCGTCGCCGCGTCGCTCTCGATCAATGCACCGGCCGGCCAGTAGCCGTCCCGGGCGGTGGCCAGCAGCGGTTGATACACGTGGGGCTGGCCGCGGCGCGTCACGATGTCGCCAGCGCGCTGAGCCACCACCGCGGCGGATTTATAGTCATCGGTCTGGTGCAGGAATCCACCCCGTGGATAGACGTTGCCCCAGAGATTGCGCCCGCTGCGCGTGCCGATCTCGCGCTCGCCGGGCGTCAGCGCTTCCGGGTAGAGCATCTCGGGGATGTTGTAGCGCCAGGCGAGGGTATCGAGCGTGCTCAACAGGTAGGGCATGAACGCGGTGCCGGCCCCCTGGCAGGCATATCCGGAAGACGCGGCGAACTGGCTGAATGTCCAGCCACCGGGATGGCCGACGACATCGGCCTGCTTGAACCTGGCGAGGTTATTCTCGTGGCCGTGGTTGGTCGTGCCGTCGCCACCACCCTGGGCGCTGGCATTGGGCAGGCTCATGGCCCGTACCTCGAGCCACGGGTTCTCCCCGGTGTTGCTGTAGCTGGCCACGACCGCATCAGGCACGTAGTGCCTGACCTTGACGGACGTACGCACCGAGCAACCGCCGCTTGAGCAGTACAGCCAGTAGCAAATACCGACGACGCGGTATTCCAGGCAGTCGGGGGCGAGCACTGACGGCACGATGGTCGCGGTGGTGAGGGCGAACGACGGCGCCCCCATCGTCAGCAAAATGGTGGCGATGCCGGCGCGCAGACGGTGGAGGCGCTTCATTGCTGCAGCCTCCGATGCGCCTCGATCAGCGCGACCGCCTTGACGACGTCCGGCTCGCCATAAACCACATAACGGCGATCCACGATCACCGCAGGAATTGTCGTCACGCCGAGGCTCCAGGCATCGACAACGCCCTGGTAGGCCGCGCCGATGCGTTGTTGCAGTGCGCTGCCACCTTCGATCAGGCGCTGCTGTACGAGCGCGGCGCTGCGAGGGCGATTGGCTGGCAGCTGAGCGCTCAGTTCGGCCTCGATCTGCGTGGGGCGGTCCAACTCGATGACTTGCGCGCCGGCTGGTGCTTGCACCGGGTGCTGGCGGTCGGTGACGACGATGATGTCGGCGGCAAACAGGGCCGAGCGGAACAGCAGTGCACACAATCCGATGGCAAGTGGGGTGTGTTGGTCGAAGTGGAGGAGCCTGAACATCGCAAACCACCGTGGTGTTGAGCCTGGCGCTAGTCGACACCCGGGCCGGTGAGGAAGCGACAAACAAAGGGGAACGGCCGCTGGCCGATTGATGCCCGGTTGCGAGAAGAGCAACGGGAGCCGCAAGGCTCCCGTGAATGACGCCGTGGGTTACAGCAGGCCGGCCTCGGCGAACGAGAAGGGCCTACCCCTGCCAATGATGAAGTGGTCCAGCAGGCGGATATCCACGTACTCCAGGGCCGATTTCAGGCGCTGGGTGAGCACCTTGTCCGCCGAGGACGGCTCGGTGTCCCCCGAGGGATGGTTATGCGCAATGATCAGGGCCGAGCAGTTGCGTTCCAGACCGCGCTGGATGACCACGCGGGGATGAATGGTCGCGCTGTCGATGGTGCCTCGGAACAGCGTTTCGCACGCGATGACCTGGTGCCGAGAGGACAGGAAGCAGGCAACGAACACCTCGTTCGGCTCCGGCATCAGCGTCAACCGCAGGTAGTCCTGCGCATCTTGCGGACTCTGCAACAGGGGCCCTTGGGCGAACAGCCGATGTTCCAGCAACGAGATGGCTTGTTGGATGATGCGATTGTCGTGCTCGTCGGATGACGCAAGGCGCGAATGCGCGTCGATGACGGTGAGTGACCTAGGCATGGGAAACCTCCTGAAGCCAAAGGGACGGAGGTTGCCCGCGGGAGGGCGAGCCCTCCGGGGGGATTGAGAAAAAGGCTGATAAATGGGCATCCGCCCACCGCATGTGGGAGGCAGTGGTGTGTTCGCCTTTAGGGATGCGTAGCGAACGGGATGGTCAGCGCGGTAGCGCCGTAGCCTCGAAGACCAGGGCTACCTGGGCATGTCGTCGACAACGACGACGGACTGCGGCGCCAGTCGAGCGCAACCCCGGGCAGGGCGCTACAACGAATCGGCGAGCCGCGTGCTCCGATTTATGGGCAGTGGATCCGCGGTTGTCCTGCAGTGTTGGGGTGGCCTGCGTGAGGCTGTTGTCCAAGCAGGCCCTGAAAGGTACCGTGCGCGACGAGCAATGATTAATCCGTGCGAGCCTCCTGCCCATCCGAGCAGGGCCGACCCGAGTCAATGAGCGCGTGATGTGTTGAGGTGATCGGCAGTGCCTGTCGGTGGGGCGGTTATCTTGCATTTGTTAGATATTTGATCAAGATATCTAACAAATGGAGGTCGCTATGAGTGCAGCCCAAGTCATTCGAGAACGCATCGCGGCGCAGCCAGTCGGTGAGCCCTTTACCCCAGCCCTGTTCGCTGGGGTTGGCTCGCGCGCGGCCATCGACCAGACCCTGATGCGCCTGACCAAGGCTGGCCATATCGAGCGTATCGGCCATGGCCTGTATAGCGTGCCCAAGGTGGGGCGCTTCGGTATCAAAGCCATGCCGGCGCCGGAGCAGGTGGTGCAAGCGCTTGCCGCGAGCGAGGGGGCGACCATCGAGGTGCATGGTGCCGAGGCCGCGCGGCGGTTTGGGCTTTCGACGCAGGTGCCAGCGCAGCCGGTGTTCTACACCACGGGTTCGTCGCGCACGGTGCGCCTGGGCAAGATGGTCGTGCGCCTGCAGCATGTGGCTCCGCGCAAGCTGGTGCTGGCAGGGCGTGCGGCTGGACAGGCGCTGTCCGCGCTGTGGTACCTGGGGCGGCATCAGGTCACGTCCGCGACCTTCCAGCGTATCGCCGAGCGGCTGCCGAGCAGCGAGTTCGAGGCGTTGCGCCAGGCCAAGGCGGTGATGCCGGCCTGGATGGTGGCGGCGCTGAGTAGTTATGAGCGTGGCGAGGCCGCGCAAGGCTGAGGGTACCAAGCGCTACTCAGATTATTCGTTTCGCGTGGGGGATCTGGGCGAGCGTGTTTCGTGAGCGCACGCATCTCGCGCATCACGCGGTCAATTTCAACAGCGTCCAAGACCGATTCGGTACAGGCTGGGCATAAATTCCCATCACTGTCGCAATGACAGTGGTTTCACCCTTCTAGTTATAGGGCAGATTGCGGGTATCGTGGATCAGTTCCGCCGCGCCGCAAACAGGACATTTCCTGGTCAGAGGTCCTTGACGGACACGATCAACGCGTCATCGATGACCGTCTGTGATGGCACTGAGTCGTGGCTTGTTTGCGAAAAGAGCGTTTCTAGTGCAAAATAAGTGCGTAAAATCTGCGTTAGGTGATACGCCATGAATACCGTCCTGCAAGAGCCTTTCGTTGAGCGGTTCCGCGAACCCAACACACCGTATCTGTCGCCGGCCAGGGTCGGTGACTTTTTCGGCTTTCGTGTGCAGGAACTGGCCGAGCGTGCGCACGTGCACCGCAATACCCCTACCGCGCGGCCTCAGGCACCGCAGTTGCAGAAGTACCTGCAGGACATGGTGAAGGTTCTGGCCGTGGCCACCGAGATGACCGGAGACCTTGAGCGTGCGGCCTTCCTGGTACGCAATGAGCCGCTGCGGGCCTTTGGCTACAAGACCGCCGATGACCTGATTCAGGACGGGCGGGCCGATGCGGTGATCGCCTATCTGGAATCCCTCGCCAGTGGGGCTGCCGGATGATTTCAACCATCCTCGGCAAGGGCGGGGAGCAAGCCTGTTATCGGGTCATCTCACCTGCCTACGCCAGTACACCGCTGTCGGGGATGGGCGCGGCACGCCAGGGTGGTCGTTTCAACCGCCCCGAGCAGGAGGCGCTGTACCTGTCGCTGGATGAGACGACGGCACTGGCGGAGTACAAGCAGGACAACCCGTGGTTGCGCCCGGGTACGATCTGCACCTTCTTCGTCAACGGGCTTCGCGTGGCCGACCTGAGCGCAGGCTTTGATGCCGAGCATTGGTCCTCGCTGTGGGCCGATTATACGGTGGACTGGCGGACGGAATGGTTCGGCAGGTCCATCGAGCCACCGACCTGGTACATGGCCGACGACGTCGTGGCGGCCGGACTCGACGGCATCCTCTTTCCCTCCCAGGCACGCCCAGGCGGAACCAATCTGGTGATCTACCGCAGCTCGACCAGATCACCGGCGCAGTTGCGTGTTTACGACCCGGACGGGGCGTTGCAGAAGCTCGCGTTACGCTGAGTGTTCAACTCAGATGATTGTGAATGAGCTGGTGTTGCGCGGCGGGCAGCGCCGGCATCGAGCAGGCCATCAGCGCCTGGCAGTCACCGTTGTGCCATACCAGTTGCGCGCGTACGCCGTCGAGCTGCAGCTGCGCCTCGCGGAAATGGTGCACCTGCGGCGTATTGCCTGCCCCATGCAGGGTACGCAGGCTGGTGACGGAGCGATCCGTGACCCACAGCCATTCCCGCGCGGCGGGTGCCGCAGTGGCCTGGCCGGCCCGGTGTTGGATCTCGACGAGATAGCCCTGCGGCGAGGTGAACAGACGCAGGATGGCGTAGGGCAGCGGCATAGCGAGGGCGCGGTTTCCAAAGAAGTGGCCGATTCTGCCAGAGATGGGATGCTTGTTCATGCGTGGAGGCCTCAGTGGGGCGGTTGCGGACGGGGCCAATCCTGCGGCAGTGAGCTGATGCCACGCGCCCGGTCGATGCTCTCGGCGATCTTGAGTGCGGCGTCGAGTTCGCTGATACCGTGCTGCTGCATGAGCTGGTAACGCTCGGCTTTTTCTTCCGGCTCGGTCTGCGCCAACGCGAGATACAGGCTGGGCGGCACGGCGCGAAACAGCAGCTCCATGCTGCGCGACAAAATCACCCCCTCCGAGAACTTGCCGGACTCCTTGCGCGCCGAGAGCATCAGGGCCTTTTGCGCCGGGGTCAGTTCGCGGAACCTGGCGATTTTCTCCACTTCGTCCGGCGGCATGCTCAGGCAGAGCCACCATTCCATCATGTTCAGCATCGGCTCGGCGGCCTTGGGCAGGTCGTCCAGGTTCTGCGTCGCCAGCCAGAACCAGGCGCCCAGCTTGCGCCACATCTTGGTGATCTTGACCACGTAAGGAGCGAGCAGCGGGTTCTTGGTGATGATGTGCCCTTCGTCGGTGACGTTGATGATGGGGCGGCCGAGGAACTGGTCGCGCTCGGCGAGGTTGTTGACCGTGTTGATCAGCGAGATGTAGGCGATGGACAGCTGCGCGTTGTAGCCCTCGCGGGCATAGGTGGCCAGGTCGACAATGGTGAGGTCGGCTTCGGGCCAGGGCGTGCCCGGTCGGTCGAACATCTCGCCGTCCGCGCCTTGGCAGAACATGTCCATCGCATCGGCCATCTCCAGCAGCCGGGCCCGGCGCAGCTCGGGCAGGCTGGTGTCGCGGCTGCGCTGGCGCAGCGCATCGCGCACGTCGCGGGTGAGGACCGTGCGCTGCGCGTCCACGCACAGGTGCGCGGCGTCGAGGATGCACTGGCGGATCAGGCTGCGGTCGGCGCGGGTCATGCGCGCTTCTTCCTTGTCTTCGCCGCCGGTGATCATCAGGCGGGCGGTGATCTCCAGCTCGCCGAGCACGTCGCGCTGCTCGTCACCTTCGGTAGCCGGGTCGTCTTCCTCCAGCGCCTCGGCATCGAGCGTTCGTACCTGGCTGGGCGTCTCCACCAGCCGCTGCGCGTCGGCGAAGGGCGCCAGACTGACCCCAGCCCCGGGGGCGAGTTTGACTCGATGGACGCTGAGCCCCAGCCGCGCGGCAAAGTCGCCGAACAAGCCAAAGGAGTTGCCCGCCTCGACGATAAACAGTCGCGGCCGGTAGAGGGCGGTGACCTGGTTGAGCAGGTTGTTTAGCGTGGCCGACTTGCCGGAGCCGGTCGGGCCGGCGAGAAACAGATGCGCGTTCATTTGCCGGTCGAGGCGATTGAGCGGGTCGAAGGTGATCGGGCCGCCGCCGCGGTTGAACAAGGTAATGCCGGGGTGACCGGTGCCCTGGCTGCGCCCCCACAGCGGGGCCAGGTTCGCCGCGTGCTGGGCGAACATCAGCTGGGTGTACCACTGCTGGCGGTCTTTTGCCGGGTCGTAGACGCAGGGCAACCCACGCAGGTAGGTGTTGAGCGGTGCCACCTCATCCTCTTCGCGCACCGGCTGCAGGCCGGCACCGAGCAGCACGTTGGCCAGTTGCAAGCCATGGGCGTCCAGTTCCGCCTGGTCGCGGCCACGCAGGTAGAAGGTCAGGGCGCCGCGGTACAGCTTGTGGGCGCTGCCGATCAGGCTGCGGGCCAGTTGTACATCGGAGCGGGCCTGCTGCGAGGCGAGGGTGTCGCCGACGGCTTTGCGACCCAGGTGGTTGAGGTGCGCCTCGAGCACATCCTGCGGGGTGATGACCAACGTCAGGCATTGGATCGTGTCTTCCGGTAGTTGGTCGAACAAGGCGTTGATCGCCTCGCCCTTGCGCGTTTCACCGGTGACGTGACCGGTGCTGGGCGGGCTGCGCAGGCGGTCGACGGCGATGGCGCGGTGCGGCAGGCCATCGAAGTACCAGAGGCCCTGAGCGACCTCCGAGCGCGGCTGGCTGAAGAACAGGCGTTGGCTGAAGTCCGTGCCGCTGGCCAGTTCGACCTCGCCGGGTTCCTGTTCGTCCGGGTAGCGGGTCAGGGCATAGAAGCGTTCGCGGTCGGCGGCGGTATGGCCGAGCTGGGTCGGATGGGGATTGAACCAGCGCAACAGCCAGGCATGGATGTCCGCCGCACCCAGGCGTCGGGCGCGTACGCCGGCATGGGCCAGCCCACCGACGAGGCGCTCGCAGACCCGGTTGAGCGCCTGCTCGGGCGATTGCCCGCGGCGCTGGGCGGTCTGGCCGACACGCCGATAGACGACCAGCCGCGTGCGTCGGTTTTGTCCGCGCCAGGGCAGGCGGGTGACGGTGCTGTCCTCGAACAGACCGCCCGGCTTGGCGATAGCCTGCAGGTGGTGGGCGAAGAAACGCAGGTAGAACTCGGTGAAGGCGCTGCCCTGGGCGCGAGGCTGGACGTAGCCGCGCAGCGCGTCGAGGTAGGGCTCCCAACTGGGGTCGTCCTGGGCGTAGAGCTGCACGACCCAAGGGTTGTCCTCCAGCTCGTCGAAGGCATCCTGCAGCACGTTTTCCAGGGTGTCGCGCACTTGCAGCAGCCAGGCCGGTTCGCGGCCCTCGGTGCCGACCGGCAGCAGTTCGTAGAAGGCGGCGACCGAGGCGCCGTCATCGAGCAGCATGCACTGCGTCTGCGGCAGGTACTCGGCCCACGGCAGCAGATCGGCGAACGAGGGGGCAATCGCATAGAGCGCCTGCTCGTCGGCCTGGGTGGCGGGCCGGCGCTGGCGAGGCGCGGTGCCGGGCTCGGCAATACCCCGGGCGCGCAGCGCTTCAACGTGGCGCGTCCAGGCGTCTGCAGGCGGCGCGGGCTCCTCGGCCTGGGCTCGGCGCTTGAACCGCGGCCAGGCCATCAGTACTCCTCCAGCCGTTCGCCAGGCAGGGCGTACTGCACCCGCTGATAAAGGGGAAACAGCGTGGTGTAGCCGGGCACCGGCACCGGGTCGCTGCCGGCCAGGTGGGGGAACACGTACATCAGCAGGTCGGGATTGGGCAGGCGGTGGAACTGCCGGTAGATCTCGTTCTGCGCCGTGCGTGTGTAGCGGGCCTGCACGCCCGGCGCGGCTTGTAGATCGGCCTCGCTCAGCGGCCGGCGCAGGGCCTGGCGCGCATCGAGCAGTTGCCGGGCGCTGCCGCCGCCGGTCTCGCTGTTCCAGATGTCGAGCATGGTCCTGTCGTCGTGCGGTAGCAGTTCTTCCTTGCTGGTGGCGCAGCCACCCAACAGCAGCGCCAAGGCCAGCAGGGCCAGGCCTTCAGTCCAGGTCTTGCGCATGGGGCAGCCCTCCGAGGCGGTGATCGACGCGGCGACCGGTTGGGTCGTAGTCGAGGGTCAGGGGTGTTTCGAGGTGCACGGCCACCTGGGCGCCGGGCTTGACGTAGATCGCCGCGAACGCCTGGCCGTAGAGCTTGTTGACCCAGGCCGACATGTCCTGCACGCCGCCAGCGAGGATGCGGCCCATGGCTTCGTTGGCGCCGATGCCCACGGTGCCGACCGAGCCGTCGCTGCTCATGTAGGAGACTTGGCCGCTGCCTTCGTCGATCAGTGAGGCGACGCCGGCTCCGGCGGCGGTGATCAGCGCTTGCGTGCCGAGGTACTGCTGGGCATTACTGCGCCGCTCGCCGGATACGCAGGGGATGCCATGCGGGTCGCTGATCCAACCCAGGCCGTCCTGGGTGTTGTTGCCGCTGCTGGTCTGGCGGTTGCCGCCGCGCTCGTTGTCGTTGGGCAAGGTACGGATGGTGCCGTCCTCGAAGACGAAGGTGACCGAGCGGATCTGCCCGCGCACGCAGGACAGCGTCCAGTCCCCCGAGGCCGTGCCGCTGACCACGGCGCCGGCCACGTCGGGAATATCGATGCCGTTGGCGGTGAGGTTGTCCCGCCCGATCAGGACTTTGAAGGGGTAGGGGTCGTTGACGGTGCCGTCGATGGGGACGCGGCCGATCAGCGCCGTCATGGCGATCGAGCCCATCAGCGTCGAGTTGGTCGGCACGGTATACACCGCGGTGGCCTCCGGTACCCCGGCAACACTGCGGCCGGCGTCGACGGCGGCGCCGGCGGTGGTGTCCAGCGTCTTCTGCGCCGGCCCGAAGCTTGTGGGAAAACTGAAGCTGCCGGAATTGCCGGTGGTGCGCGGCTGGCTGTCGTCACGCCGATCCTCTGGCTCGATCCAGCGCAGGGTATCGCCCGGCAGGCCGTCGCTCGGCTCGAGGCCCAGGCCAACCGGCAGATCGGCGTGGTCGTCCTTGCCGATGGCATCGAGCCGCTGCTGCAGTTGCTGCAGCAGACCCTGGGTTTGCTGGCGTTCGTGGCTGAGCTGCTGGCGATCCTGGTGCAGCTGGTTGCGCTCGCTGTCGAGCGCGCTCTGAATGCGCTGGTCGATGGCCCCTTCGCGTTGGCGCAAACGCTGGTTCTCGTCGCGCTGCACCTTGTTGTCGCTCAGCGCCGTCTGCAACTCGCTGCGCAGTTGGCGGACCTGGGCGACCAAAGTCGCCACGGTGTCGCGCGGGGTATCGCCCTCGATGCCGAGCGCCTTGGCTTCCTCGGGCGTAAGGCGGCTGGCCTCGTCCGCTGTATCGGGCGCGTCATTGCTGGATGAGAACAGCCTGACACCGACGAACACCAGCAACAGCGCCAGAGGGATCATCAGCCACTTGAGCAGGCCATTACTGTGCATCGCGGCCTCCTGAGGGTGCTGGCAGGTTGAGAGCGGCGTCGATGGGTGCCAGGGTTGGCAGCAGGGCCTGTGCCAGGCCGTGTCCACGGGTGACGAGGTAGACGACGGTGGTGTCCTCCGGCGTGCCGCTCGGCCCCAGGGTCGAGTGCTGGAAGGTCGCGGTGAGGAAGTGGCCTTGCAGGGCGCGCGGGTCCAGTTCCAGCCATTGCGCGGCGCTGTTGCGCAGGCGCACGGCGCTGACCCACAGGTCGTCCAGGCGCCAGGCCGCCAGCGCGTGCGCCTGCAGCGGCAGGCTGGGCAGCAGGGTATCGAGCGGCAGGTCGCGGCGCAGGGTGGCGCGCGTGACGCCCGGCACGGGTTCGACGGTGCGCAGCGGGGCGTAGAGGTTCTGCGCCGCAAAGCGGGTCAGGATCACGGGCTGCGGTGTGGCCCGCACGGGAGGGGCTGCGGTGGCACTGCCATCATCGGTCTCGGCGGCAGCCGTGGCTGATGCAGCCTCGATGATGCGCACCGGCTCCAGCGGCGGCTGGCCGGCCTGGGCGGGTTCGGCGGCGATGTCGAGCAGCATCACGGTGCCGGTATCGGCGTCCTGCAGCTGCAGCCGGGTCGGTTCGATCGGCTCGCTGGCCAGCAGGTAGATCGCACCGGCGGCGCTCTGCACGCGCAGGCGGTTACCGACCGAAGCGGGCACGCCGACGCGGACATTGCGCTCGACGAAGACCACGCGCTCCTGGTCGACCACCAGCGGTAGGGCCAGGGGCACGCGTTCCCAACGCAGGAGTTCGATGGCCTGGGCGATGCTGAACGGGGCTAGCGCGAACACCGCGAGGGCCAGGGGCAAGAAGCGGTTCATGGTGTGGCCTCCGGGGCAGGGGCGGACGTGGCCGCCGGATCGACAGGGCTGGCAATGCGCTGCGGCGCGCCTTCGTAACAGTCGATGACCAGCCCGAACGGGTTGCGCTGCGGGTCGACGTCGCTGCGCAGGACCTTCAGCGGGTAGCGCACCAGGGCGCGTTTGACCTGCTCCGAGGCGTAGTACTCGTCGGCCGTGACATCGAGGTTCACCACCCATTCGCGGGTGGAGACGGTGCGCACGCGCAGCGTGGGGTTGTCGCCGTAACCGCGGCCGGGAATCTCGTAGATGCCGCGCACGCGCCGGCGCAACTCGCCGCTGTTGCGGCGGTACTCGTAGTCCTGCTGCAGGAACGCCTGGCAGGCGGGCGTGAGGTAGGGCGACAGCGCGTGCAGGTTGCGCGGGTAGTCGTCGTCGCCATTGCTCGGCCAGCGCTGCAGCTGCTGCCAGACGTAGAAGGTGAAGGCGTACACGCTCTCGGGCGGCACGTCCCACCAGGGCCGCGTACTGCCCGAGCGCAGATCCGGCGGCACATGGATGGTCAAATCGCGCGGCGCGCTCCACCAGCCGATGCCCATAACCAGCGCCAGCAGCACCAGCAAGCCAGCCCCGACCCGCAGGGTCCTGATATGGGCGTCGAGCCGCTGCACTTCGTTCTTGAACCGGCTCACCGCGCCGTGCTCCTGCGCGTGATCCAGTAACCCGAGCGGGTCACCAGCCGCTGACCGTCGGTGAAGGTCGCGAGCGCCGGCAGATGCAGCGCGATCCACCACTGCAATTGCCGGTACAGCCAGGTTTCGGGGCGGCCACGCTTGAGCCGCCGCAGTGCGCCGCCGCCGATGAAAATCCCGGCGCTGACGGCCAGCAGGATGGCCGTGGGTACGATGGCAACCGTCGCCAGCATAATGGCCAGCGCAACGCCACTTGCCAGGCCCATCAGGCCCGACAGGCCGGCGCAGACCCACAGCTCGTTCGCCGTCAGCCCGCGCACCACCACCGGATGACGATTGAGGCGGTGCGGCAGGAACAGCACCGTCCCGTCCGTGCGGATATCTTCAGTCATGTCGGCAGGCCTCGTTTTAGAGCACGCCGATGGCTTCGGTCAGCAGCCAGATGCCCACCACCAGCAGCATCGCACCGACCGCCACGGTCAGGCCGAACTGGCCCCAGGTCGAGCGACCAATGTGGATCTCCGCGTAGCGGGTGTAGGCGTGGTAGCAGACGCCGACGAACATCGAGGCGACCACCAGCAGGGTGATCAGCATCACGATGTCGTAGCCGTAGTTCTGCAGCGTTTGCAAGATCCCGGTGCCGACGCCGCGCGAGGGGTTTTCCAAGGTGGGCAGGGCGGCCTGGGCGGATGGCGACAGCACGCCGAACAGCGGCAGCGCCGCCAGGCCAGCGAAGGGACGGAGGAGAAGGGAGCGGGCGAGCGGCTTCATCAGGACGACCTCTTTACGAGAGCAGGAAAAAGGTCAGCACCAGGTACAGCACGACGAAGCGCACCACGACGACCAGGAACTGACGATGGGAAAGCTGTTCATCGGCCCAGCCGACGTAGGCGCTGCGGATCGCCCAGACGCCCCACAGGAGCAGCACGGCGAACACCGCACCGAGCAGCACGGTTGCCATCTCGGCCGGGGTGAGGCCGCTGTTGGCCTGGAATGCAGCGGTCTGCGCGGCGTTCATGGCGCCTCCTGCGCGTCGAGCGTGGCTGTAGGCTCGCGGTAATCGCCGAGCAACTCGGCGGGGTCACGCGGCTGCGCGCGCGAAGGCGTCAGGTAGTCGCGAATACCGCCGCGCACACGCTCAAGGTCGGCGGCGAGGCGACCGTAGTCGAAGTGGTAGCGGGCGCGTTCATCGTGCGGTTGCGCGGCTTGCTGCGCGACGAGTCGCTCGATGCTGTCGAGCTGGCGCAGCGCGGCGGCGAGGCGGGCATGCTCGGCCGTGGCATCGTCGGCGACGGCCTGACCGGCCAGGCACAGACTGAGCAGTAGTGCCGGGGGCAGGCCGCTGGCGTGATGCCGGCTGGCTGGGGAGAGCAGTCGCTTGGACATGGGGCAATCCACGATTGGCGAGCAATGGCGAAATGCTCCTCGGGAATTGCGGGTGATGCTTCAATCAATGCGGGATGGGGCGTGATCGGCTTGTTGGTAACCCTGGTTTGTCGATATCCGCCGTCAGAACTTGCGACCGATAGCTCTTGCACGCATTCCGTTAAATCGATGGAGAGTGAGGAAAAAATTGGAACAATCGCCAGGAATGAGGATTTTCCTTGTGGAGTGAGGAAATCCTGGCCATCAAACGAAGGAAGGGCTTTGTAACGATCGCCGCCGCGCAGCTAAAGGTACTTCTTGAAACTGGCCGCGGTGATATTCATCGCCAGGCCAAGCAGCGCCGCGCTCGGCAGCAGCACCAGCAGCGGATGCACGCTCACGGGCAATGTGAGGTAGAGGATCCAGGGCAGGATGGCCAGCGGCATCAGGCTGGCTTTGGCGCGGTGGTAGATGAAACCCGACTCGCGGCCGGCGCCGAACTTACGAATATCGCGCCGCACCAGCCCATCGACCAGGCCGACGAAGGCCGCCAGCAGAAACAGCGGCAGCGTCAGCAGCAAAACCAGCAGCCGCACCATGAACGTCAGTGTCGTGAACGCCGCGGCGATCAGGTAGCGCTCGCTCCAGACGTAGACCTGGCTGATTGAGTAGCGCAAGTCTCGGGCATCGCCCTGGCTGGGGGCGCGCGAGCGCGCCGAGGCCTGGCTCATCCAGTCGAGCAGGCCGCTCTTCACGAAGAGCCACTGGTAGGCGCCCTCGACCAGCTCGTGCGCGGTACGCCCCGGTTCCTGCACCACGGCGCTGCGGCTGAAGTGTCTGGAAATGTGGCTCAGCTCGTAATCGAGCATGCCCTGGGCGTGCCGCCAGCCTTGCTCCGGCCAGAACAGGTGCATGCCGGCGCACTCGATGAGGATCGACAGCAGCAGCGAGCCGATCAGTACACCGAGCATGCGCAGCGGCAGGGTGAGGAGGCCGGCGAACACGCCTTGCTGGCGGGTCTGTTCGCGCTGGGTGGTGGCGGCCGGGTCCTTCATGGCCGGGCCTCGCCGTCGGTGGTCGTGTCCGGCTCGGCCAGATGGCGGAAGCCATCAAGCAGGTCGTCAGGCAGCAGCGGATCCTGCAGACCGGGCAGGCCCTGGTTATCCCACCAGTCGCCGGCTTCGGCATAGTGCTGGCGCATGTAGCCGGCGAGTTGCTGCAGGTCATCGGGCATGATTTCGTCAGGGTCGGGGGCCGGCAGCGGCATGCGGATCTTCCACAGCTGACCACCCTGCAGCAGGGCGAACGCCTGGCCTTTGGGTAACCCGACCACGTGCGCCGGCTCGATCATCGGCACGCTGGCGGTGCTGATGCGGTCTTGTGCGTTGGAGGTGAAGTCGGTCGGGCCATGGATATCGGAGCTGTCGGTGGCGCCGCTGACCAGCGTCGTGGTGTAGACGTCGACTTTCGGCAGCTGGCGGGTGAGCAGTTCGGCGGTCGCGGTCTCGCGCACCCTCAGCATGAACAGGTTGTTGAAGTTGCCGATGACCTGGCCCGCTTTTGCGCGGTTGCCGACACGCGCTTCGATGTCGCTGAGCGTCTGGGTGTAGGCCGTGACCTGCAGCCCGGCCCCGCCGCCCTTGTTGACCAGCGGCACAAACTCGTCGCCCATCAGTTCGTTGAACTCGTCGGCGTGGACGTTGATCGGCACCCGGGCGCCCGCCAGCGCACCCGGCAGCCCATCGTCGATGCCGAACTTGTAGATATGCCCGGCGACGGACACCAGATCGGCGAACATCGAATTGCCGACCGCAGCCGCCACCTCCGCATCCGACAGTGCATCCAGGCCGACATAGACCACCGCGCGTTTACGCACGATCTGCATCCAGTCGAAGATCGGCCGCGGATCGTTCAGGTCGGCATAGTTCGGCGCGAGCAACTGCGCGGTTTTGCCGGTGGTGAGTTTTTCCAGCAGCGGCAGCAACGAGGCGACGATCTTGTCGAAATAGGTGCGGTCGTAACGCACGGCACTGCGCAGCCCGTCGAGCACCGGGTCGTAGACACGCACTTGCGACAGGTACTGTTCGAGCGCGACCACGCGCTTTTCCCGGCCGATCATGTTGCGCGGGATGTTCTTGTCGTTCAGCCGGCCTTCGAGTTGGACGATGATGTCCCAGGCCTTTGGCTCGTGCCTGGCGAAGTACTGCTGCGCGTATTCGATGAACAGCGCGTCGATATTGACGACGTGACGCTGGATCAGCAGGTAGTCTGGCCGCTGCCCCAGTTCGACCAGGGCACGCGCGATGATGTTGACGAAGCGCCAGGCGAACTCCCGGAAGGCGGCCGAGTTGCCTTCACCCGACAATTGCCCGGCGATGCGCGTGGCCACCTCGCTGATGCGACCGAAGCGGCCCACGGCGTTGTAGCGCGCGCTGATGTCCGGCCAACCGAGGTGAAAGACATAGAACTCGCCCTCACGCCCGGCGCGTTTGGCTTCCACGTACATGCGCTTGAGCAGATCGGCATCGCCTTTCGGATCGAAGACGATCACCACCTCATGCTCCCCCGCGGCGTTGCGCCGGCGAATGTCCTGGGTCACGAACAGCTCGGCCAGTCGGGTCTTGCCGACCCGCGTCGCGCCCAGCACCAGCGAATGCCCGACCCGTTCGCCCAGCGGCAGGCTCACATCGACCTCGTTCGGTTCGATGCCATGCAGGCGCGGCAGGCCGCCGACTGGTGGCAACGGGCGAACCGGGTTGAGGGCGATGTCCCACGCAAGCAGCCTGGCTAGCTGCGACAGCGGAAACGGGGCGAACTCCAGCCGCTCTTCCAAGCGGCGGGTCAATTGGTAGGCGGGCGTGGGTTCGACGTAGCGGCGAAATTCGGGGCGCAAGGTCTGTGTCAGGCGGTGCGTGTGGCGTTGTTCCCAGCGAAAGCCGCGACCGATGAACAAGCGTTGCTGGCTGACCGGAACATCGCGGCTGGTCATCACGTAGCGCGGTAGGCGGCGGATGTTGCGCCGGTAGCGCAGGATGACCAGGGCATCGCGCAGGCGGATCGCGCCGAAGGCGAGAAAGGCCAACGCACTGCCCAGGCCAATCGAGGGACTCAGCGCCAGCGACCAGGGTGCCACCAGGGACAGAAGCGCGGCGATGGCGCAGACCGCCACGGTGTACAGCTCCACCGCTGGCCGTAGCAGTACCTCGATCGCATGGGGCTGGGCCATGGTCGGCGCTTCACTGCTCGATGCCGGTCGCCGTGATTAGCACCGGGTAGTGACGCAAGCCAAGGCGCTCGGCCAGGTCGTCGCCGGTAACCGGGGCCAGCGACAAACTGGGCACCAGTGTTCGCAGCGTGGCCAGGGCTTCGGCCGAGGCGACATTGACCACCAGGCCTACCGCGTCGATTTCGCGCAGGTGCGGTGCGCGCTGGCGCAGCCAGGTGCGCGAGCGTTCGTCGTCGCCGACGAGAAACAGCGGCAGCAGCCCCGGCGCTTCGATGACGCGACGCGCCACTTCGCCCGACGACAGTCGCAGCGAGCGCACCGGCAGCATATCTGACTCGTTGAATGTTCTGGCTGGTGGGCGCGGAATCTCGATGCGTGGCGATGCCATGTCGCTGCGCGGTTGCAGGTTCAGCGCCTCGTAGTACGGCAAGGCCGAGGCCCCGCCCCGGTCTTCGACGACGATCAGCGCGTCGGCATGAACAGACACTGACAGCCACGCCAGAGAGAGGCAGGCGGTGAGGACGGGCAGGGCTTTCATGGCCGGTTTCTCCGTGAGCTGATTTCCAGTCGGCGGTCGCCCTGTATGCGGGCCAGGTGCTGGCTGACGCTGTGGCGATAGCGTGCGGCCGGTGCGCCGCCGGCGGGGCGGTGGTAGCGGCCAATGGCGAGCAGCCAGTCCTCGCCTGGGGTGTGCTGCTCACGCAGGATCTCGGCGGCGATGGCCAGGTTGCGGTAGGGATCGAGCAGGTCGCAGGGTTGGGCGTAGCGCTGCGGGTGGTAGCCGAGGTTGATCTGGCCGAGCCCCGCGTCGATGCGCGTGGCCGGCGTGCGCCTGAGTGCCTGGCGCAGCCCGGTGCAGGCCTCATTGCGAGTGGCGTAGCGCTGCGCCTTACCCGCGACGTTCAGCGTCCATGGCCAGGGCACCAGGCGGCCGTGCAGGCGGGTGCCGCTCTCCTGAAGCGCGACCGCGTACAAAACCGTCGAGGGAATGCCGGCGCGCTGCGCGGCGACCTGGTAGGCCGGTGGCGATATTTCCTGTGCCAGGGCCCGGCCGGCCAGTGCGCAGGTCAGCAGCGCGAGCGCAGTACGGCGCGACATTAGGGCTGCCGCTGCCATTGTCCGCCGACCTGACGCACGACCGCCGGCAGGTCGCCCGGAATGTTCAGCGACAACCAACGGCCGGCGTCGTGATTGAGCGTGACCTGGCCGCTGCGTACCTTGGCCGGGTCGATGCCGATGCGCTGTGCCCAGGCACGGATATGGGCGTCATCGGTGCCGCTGTCGACGACGTAGATGTCGAACGCCTGACCGGCGGCTTGCAGCCTCAGAGCGGTTTGGTCGCAGGCCGGACAGGCGTCCTGAACAAACAGGGCGAGCCGTCCACTCGCCGCTGGCACTACCGGCGAGAACGCCGGGCCGGCGTCGGGCAGGATGACGCGCGGCATATCGGCGTGGAGCCGCTGCCAGGCGTCGTCGTAAGCCCGCTGGTAGGCGAGCAGCTTCTCGACGCGCTGCGCTTCGGCTGCAACCTGCAGCTCGGCGTAGCGCTGCCGTTCTTGCTCGGAGCGCGCTTCGATACCCAGGGCAGTCAACGGGTCGATGTGCGGCGAATAGACACCCAGCGGCCCCAGCATCAGGTCGCGGTAGCGCGCCCATTCCTCGCCGTTCAGGCCCCAATCGCGGGCCTGCTGCTCGGCTGCGCGTTCGAGAGCCAACGGGCGCTCGCGGCTGGGCCTGTTGTCGCTGCTGAGGGTTGGCGCGCTCTGGGCCAGGCTGCTGGTCAGTAGGAGGAGCAGGGCGGGAGCGATACAACACGGTTTCATCTGCCCCTCCTACCGCGCCGGAATTGGCAGGCGCCGGCTGTCGTCGCCGTGCCGGAACAGGGCGGTGTTCCCCTCGATAGCCATGAGGTGCCAACCGGCTTCGGTCTCACCAGGGCGCAGCAAGCGAACCTGCGCCAGCGCGTCGGCGGCGGCTGGCAAGATCGAGAGAAACTGCTCGCCGGCGCGCAGCTCGGCACCGATCACCCGAAATGGCGGTTCGACGGCCTTTGGTTTGGCAGGGACGACAACTCGCGGGCGGGGCGCGGCCGCTGGTGTCGGCCGAGGTGCGCTGAGCTGCGCTTCCAGTTGCTCGATGCGGGTCTGCAGCGGCAGCAGGTTGTCCGCTGCCGGCGAGCTCCCAAACGACTCTTCGATCACCTCAAGCCGCAGCTCCAACGCCCGACGCTCAGCCTCGTAGCGCGCCTGGGGCAGGGGGGGCGGTTGCTGCTGAACGTGCACGACCTGCTGGGCTAATTCGGCCAGGCGCTTTTCCAGCACGGCGACCTGCGTGCTGGATGCGCGACTTTCGACCTGTGCCGCGAGGCCCGACAGCGCCACGTGATCGATCACGACGGCGCCGCTGATAAGTAGCAGCCAGGTGACTGCGGCGACGCTCATCAGGGTGCCGTGTCGGCGAGATTCACTGCGAGGCATCGTCGTCATGGCCGCAGCTCCCCGGCGCCACCTTGTAAGGGAGTCCTATCTGCGGTGGCCTGCGTTGCTTCGACAGGCGTTTTATGCTGCTGGCTGAAGCAGACGCTGCGTGTGGTGTGGTCGACGTGCAGCGTTCGCGCCGGCCCGGCCAGAGTCAGCAGGGCATCACGCAGTTGCAGCGGGCCGAGGTGGTAGTGCGCCGCCGGCAACGGGAGGCTGCCCAGCGCATCGGTTTTAGGTCCGTGGCAGAGCTGGTAGCCGGAGCGCTGCAATACATGACGCAGCGCGTCGGCCACATTGGCGTGCAGCGTGTCGGGAATGGACACGTCGACCACCTGCAACAGCAGATCCTGCTGGGCGGCCGTCGGCGTCAGTTCGACCAGTGTATAGCGGCCGTAGCGAACGACCGGAACGTACTCCGGTACCGGAGCTGCTACCTCGCCAGGGGCAGGGACGGGGAGGGGCGGTGGCGGCGCTGCGCAACCGGCCGCCAGAGCGGCCAGCAGCAGGCAACAGCAGTGGGGAAGGGAGGCGTGCATGGCTCGGCTCTCGGCAAGGTTGAGCCGAGACCATCGTCATTCTGCGTCGCCGCATCAGCAAACAAAGGGAATCGTGGTGTTGCCGATTTCCATGGGCACTCGGCATCAGCGTCAGGTGCTGATCAAAAAAACCTCACCTGAGCCAGATGGCCACGGCTACGAGTGATTCGGACGTTATCAAAAGGGTTATGCACAGCTTTTGTGGATAACGCGAAGCGGCCCTGGGCGGTGGGACAGGCGGAAACCGGCCAAGAGCGGCCGGTCAGTAGCAAATAAATTTGCCCCTTTCGGTCCGCATTATTGGGACGCCAATCTCAGGCTGCTGAATTTGCAAAGGCGACCCCAAGGTAGACGTTGGTTGGGATAGGAGGCTGTCAACGCCTCGAGCGATGTGCCATCATGAATCGAATCTCTGCCAAAACTAAGGAATGAAAATGGCAAAAGCCCCTATTAAAAAACATACGTCTAAACAGGTGAAAGGGCGAGAGCGTACATATCGTGTATCTGCAATAAATATCGTACTTCATCCTCATAGCCCAGAGAAATATGCTGAACTCTGGCGTGAGATATTTTCCAGCGATGATCCAGTGAAGGTTCGAGGTACATCTGCTGTCATGATTGGTTCATGCTCGGCAGTCAACGATGGCAATGATAAAGAAGGAGTTACAGGTGTAGTATATAAATTCTTTAAGCTCGACGCTGCCGAACCTTGGTTCGATACACAGAAGAGAACTGCCGCAGATAAAGGGGAGCTTAGTAAGATATCTATTCCGGATCATCTTAAACCGCATCTGCAAGAGTTTTCTTACGTATTCTACCCCAAAGGGCACCGCTTGTATTTTGTTTCCTCGCGTAGCGGGGCGCAATTGTCTCCAAAGTTTTTGCTGTCATATTTGGAGCGTGTCGTTGAGCGCGCAGAGTTTAGCCGGTTTGGCGAGATTAAGCTAACGGTGGTGCCAAGTGAAGAGTCTATTAGCCAAATACTTTCTCTCAGCAGGCTAAAGAGTCTTTATTTAGATATCCATAAACCTAATCCAGATGACCAGAAAAGTGCTGAGGCACTGATGCAGGCAAGACTGAAGAAACAAAATATTAAAAGATCTGAGATTACTCTTACCGAGGCATCAAGCAGCGGAATTAAGCCTGATGATGAAACGAAAATTCTTATTAAGATAGCCGCCAATAATGGCGAGGTGCGTGCCCGTGGACAGAACTCGAACGGCGAGGTCGTCACTCTATCTACAGAGAAACACCCTCTACAAGAAGTTGTGAGTTATGATTCCAATATCCAGTCGGAACGCAGTAGTTTGCAAGATTTCGCGGCAAGTTTGCATGACAGGTTTTTTGGTGGGCGATGAGTCTCTGGACTGAGGTAAAAGGCTCATGGTCCTCGGTTTTTGAGGTCTGGGGAAGCTATTGGAAATTATATGGTGGGTGGAGGGCTCTTCTTGTTTCTCCATACTTTCACCTTGCTGTTTTTTTTACAGCTATTTGCTACAGATTTTGGTCTAGACCTGAGTGGTGGGAGACTGTTATATCTGTTGCCCCGACTTTTCTAGGATTTACCCTTGCGGGTCTAGCAATTTTCTTTAGCGTTAGCGATGAAGGGTTCAAAAGGATTATCGCCTATAAGGACTCTGATAGCCCTAGCTCTCCATTCTTGGATATTGTAGTCGCCTTTGTTAATTTTGTTGTGTGGCAAGGCGCTGCATTTCTAATGGCTCTAATAGCTAAGTCTCTCTTCTTTATTTGGGCAACCGCTCCAAGATTTTATTTGGAGCTTCTTCCTTTTCTCAATGTGCTGGGTTGGGGATTTGGCTTTCTAATATTTGCCTACTCATCACTGCTTTTGCTCGCCGCAACGTTCTCCATTTTTCGCGTTGCTAGATGGTATGAAACACATGTGACGACATCTGTTGATGATGAAGACAAGTAGTTTGGAGGCTGATCCTGCTGGCAGTAGGGCGCAAGCGCTGAGCTTGACCGCATGCAGATGTACAAGGGCAGGCTGCGAGAGCGGGCAGGGAAAATGGTTGAGGAGTTAAGAGCAGTCCAATAATGGACTGGCCCCGGCTGGCATCCGCATAATGACCGCAGCCTCCGCATTACACATACGTTCTGTCGCCCGTTTGCCGTTTGGTAAATAGATAGTTCATACTTTATTTGGCAGCGACTAAAGTCACGCTTGCTGCATCCGCGATCAATAATTTCTTGGGCCCTTTAGTTTCTATATTCGCAGCCCGAAGGAGACCTCCTAAAAATATTGGGCCGGCGCCCCTAAGCTATTGCCGCTCTAATGGGTGTTAGAGCCCCAAGATAAAGCTCGAAGTTTATTGGATTGATGGAGGGTGGTTGTGAGTTTGTTTGATAATGCTATTCGCTCTATTCAGATCGGCCTGAATGATTATTGGCGCGATGACCGCCTTGTCTCTAGCGTTAGAAATTTGTATGCGGGAATTTTGCTGCTCTTCAAGCATAAATTATTTATCTTGAGTGCAGCTGGATCAAATGCAGCATTGATCAAGCAAAATATAATACCTGTTTTTAATGAGGGCGGCGTGCTCATTTGGAAGGGTGTTGGAAGCAAAACTATTGATGTAGCCGGAATAAAGAGCCGATTCCAGTCGCTGGGAATTAATGTGGACTGGAAGACTTTTGATCGTATCAGCAAACATCGCAATGAAGTAGAGCACTTCTATAGCGCGCTTTCCTGCGATGAGGTGGCAGAGCTATTGGCAGACTGTTTTTTAATAATTAGTAAATTTCTGTCGGAGAATTTGAGTCTAGATGCCAGAGAGGTTCTTGGTGATGAAGCTTGGCAGATCCTCCTGCATGCATACGAAGTTTACGAGCTTGAAATGGAAAGGAGAGATAGTGCTATAAGATCCCAAAGCTTTCACCATGAAATTATAAAGCAAATATTTATAGAATTCCGTTGTGTCGATTGCTCGTCACCTCTCGTTCGCCCCTCCTCGCCCAAGATAAATGCTGAAGCATCTAGTTATCACTGTGCTGAGTGCGAGGCCAATTATAATTATGATGATATTTGCAATATGGGTGTTCTGGATTTGTATAAAGGTGTCTTTTATTCTGGATATGACTCTTCATGCCCCTTTGAAAATTGTAGCGCTTGCGAACACGGCTTATACTTGAAGGATTTCCAAGTTTGCACCACGTGCGGGCTCGTCAATAAACTTGAATTATAAATAAGTAAGCGCAAGTCAGATCTTCAGGTTTCTATGGTGCAGTAATTGACAGCTTGATTCCATAGGTGCGCCAGCTGATGTGCTTTTTATGATCGGTTACTAGCATCCACCTTAGTGGTTTATTTGAGTCGCTTAAATACGTATTTCGAATATTTATCTTGTGATACCTGATCTGTCCCTGAAGCGGTGGGCAGGTAGTTAAGAGAAACAGATACCTTCACAGTTCGGTTCGTGAGGCAGAATCGCAGAGTCAGTCAGCGGCCGCTCTTGGCCGGTTGTTGCCTACCGCGACCGATAGCAGCTGACTTAATGGTAGTGGGTCTTTGACACCCTCTTTTATCTTTGGAGCGCCGGGTAGGTCGCTGCCAGCAAAGGCTGTTCCCTCAACTGTTCATGTTCTAAAGTACTCTTGGCAGCTCGTCCCAGCGGCAGGTATACCCCGGCGAGCGCAGTTCTTGCTTCATCGACCAGCCGCCCAGCGCCGGTACACGCGCCAGGCGCACTGTACCGCGCCCCATGTCGGCGTTGATCCTGTCTACCGTCGCCATCAGCGCCGCGCTGCGTGGCCGCGGCGCCGGGGCAAACAGGTCGGCCTGTACCTGCCCGGGGCTGGCCAGGTTCATCAGCATCACCCCGGCTTTCTGGTACCGGTAGCCGGGCCGGTAGATACCCTCCAGCCCGGCCAGCGCCGCCTGCACCAGGTCGCGCGAGTCGTTGCTCGGCGTGTGCAGCGGCACGCTGGCGGTGCGCGCGTAGCGCGGCTCGTCCGGGTTGAACACCCCGGTGCGGATATACACCTGCAGCAGCTGGCACACATCGCCTTGCGCGCGCAGCTTCTCCGCTGCGCGGCAGGCGTAGCTGGCCACCGCCTCGCGCAGCGGCGCCAGCTCCGTCACCCGGCGCGAGAAGCTGCGGCTGCAGGTGATCATCTGCTTCGGCTCCGGTCCCTCGTCCAGGGCGAAGCACGGCTCGCCACGTAGCTCACGAATGGTCTTCTCCAGCACCACCGAGAACTGCTTGCGCATCGTCCAGGCGTCCTGCTGCGCCAGATCCCAGGCGGTTTTAACACCCAGCGCGCCCAGGTGCGCCTGCAGCTTGCGCCCCACGCCCCACACCTCGCCCAGCGGCGCGTCCTTGAGCAACGCCGCCTGCTGCTCGGGCCGGGTGGCCACCACCACCCCGCTCTGGCTACGCCGCTTGGCGGCCCAGTTGGCCAACTTGGCCAGGGTCTTCGTGGTGCTGATGCCCACCCCCACCGGCATGCCCGTCAGCCGTTGCACTTCCGCGCGAATGTGCCGACCGTAACCAGCCAGCGGCCAGCCCAGCCCGGCCAGGTCAAGGAAGCTCTCGTCGATCGAATACACCTCCAGCCGCGGCGCCAGCTCGCGCAGCACCCGCACCACCCGGGCGGAAACGTCACCGTACAGCGCATAGTTGCTGCTGAACGCCAGCACGCCGTGCGCCTGCACCAAGTCGCGGATCTTGAAGAACGGCTCGCCCATGCCAATGCCCAGCGCCTTGGCCTCGTTGCTGCGGCTCACCACACAGCCGTCGTTGTTGCTCAGCACCACCATCGGCAACGCGCGCAGATCGGGGCGGAACAGCCGCTCGCAACTCACGTAGAAGTTGTTGCAGTCCACCAGGGCATAGGTCGGCATCAGATCCCCGGCAGCTTGTGAATGCAGCGCGTCACCACGCCGAACACCTCCAGGTCCTCGCCGTCGCGCAGGCGAATGTCCGGGTAGGCCTTGTTCGCCGCGCGCAGCACCGGCGCGCCGTGCTCATAGGCCAGCTGCTTGCAGGTGAACTCCCCGTTCACCACCGCCACCACCACCATGCCCGCGCGCGGCGTGATCGAGCGGTCTACCACCAGGATGTCGCCGTCGAAAATCCCCAGGCCGGTCATACTGTCCCCCACCACCCGCAGAAAGAAGGTGGCCGCCGGGTGCAGTACGCACAGCTCGTCCAGCGAGAGGCTGGCCTCGATATGGTCCTCAGCGGGGGAAGGAAAGCCGGCGGCAACGCGGCTCAGGAACAACGGTAGCCGCAGACCTGGCCGCAACGGGCGGCCGATCACTGTCAGGGCCATGGATAACCTCACTAATACTGTATATGAATACAGTATTATCAAACCCCAACCTTGGCAACGACAATAGACGGGAGGCACCTCATGTGCGGCGGCGTCGAAGTGGCTGGGCGCTACACCCAAACCGGCCAGCAACTGCGAATCTACTTCCCTAACCCACGCGCCGCCCTGCCCGTGCGTCAGGCCGATGGCGCCGTGGCCTGGGTCCCCTGGGGCCGCCGCAAAGAGCAACCCGGCCACCTGCCCGCCACCGGTTGGGCCCGAACCGACTCCATCACCGCCGGCAAATGGGCGCGCTACCACCCGCAGCCAGTGCAGGTGCTGGCCGAACGCTTTATGGAGAAGAATGCAGCCGGTGCCTCGCACTGGTTTGACCTGGAGCCAGGCCAAACCATTGAGGCGCTGCTCATTGAGCACGGGGAAGAACGGCGGGTCTACGTGGTCACCACCACACCGCCGCAGGGTGGGCCAACGGTGCACGACCGCTGGCCGAGCCTGGTAACGGCCTAGAGCGGGTCACCCTCCAGCATCGCAGCGCTGACCTCGAACTCGCAGTCATCGCCCTGCGGCACCAGCTCCAGCGAGGCGGAGCCGGCCGGCAGTGCGACCACCAGGCTGCGTGTCACGCACTCGGCCTCGGGCATGGTCGCCGTGGCATGCAGCATCTGCTCCGTCCACTCCACCACTTCGTAGTCGAACACCTGGGCTTCCAGGTCTTCGCCCTCGTCGTGATGGTGGATCGAGGCAAAAGCCTCCTGGCAGGTGCCGCGGCCGCGGTTGCAGCGAATCTCCACTGCATTCACCCCGGGCGGCTCGTAACCGGCCACCGTATTCCAGCCACCCCACAACAACAGATCGTCCCCCTGCTGCTGAATGATCAGCGGCGGGCGAACAACCGCATGGGGCTGTTCCAGGGGCGCGGGGTAGGCCAACCACAGGGCCGTATAAGCGGCCACCAGGGCGGAAGCAAGGGAGACGGAAAGGTAGCGGAGGATCGTAGGCATAGTCGAATTCCTTTCGAGGGGGGCTGCTGTCCTAGCCGGTTATATATCTTGAATGCGACATCTGACTTTAGGCTAGGCTCAGCATGATTTCACGCAGGTAATTCATATCGTGATCATGGCCGTCAGGGCCCGCCACAGAACGGGCCACAGGAACCGGCCAAAAGCTGCCTGTCTCTTAAAACAGCATTAAGCGCAGACATGGTGACGGCAGCCGCTGCTATGCAACGAAGTGGCGAGCAGAGCCTTGGGAGTTGAGCCTCGATAACGTGTAGCGCAATGCTGAGTCATGCTACCGTCCATGAATGCAGATGAGCACCATCTAGAAGGATGCATCGTTCACCGCTCAGTTACCCGCGTCTTTCAGGATCACTGAGTTATGCGTTACACGACACCACAGCGCGCAAGGAATGGAGATGATCCTAGATACCAAGGCTCACGTGTTTTGGCTGGACTTGGCAAGCGGTGCCAACTCAACAATCCTGATGCTATCGCCTTATCTAACAGGGCCGCTTGCGAAAAAAATCCTCAGTACCTCTGGACGGAGCAGGGTTTATACCCGGTTTGACGCTGAGCTATTTGCCTCCAGAGCTTCGAGCCTAGCGGTTCTCCAGCAGTTAATAGAAGCCGGACACGAGCTTTATCACCTTGATGCGTTGCACGCCAAGGTTGTGATTGCACCAAACAAATTCGCTACCGTCGGGAGTCAAAATGTGACCTCGAAGGGTCAAAAGAATTTGGAACTGAGTGGCTACTTTTCGGACGCCGAGTCAGTAGCCCGAGCGCACAGCTTGATAGAACCATGGCTAGAAAAAGCTGTGCCGATCACGTTGCAGATGATCAAGGAAATGGAGGTGCTTCTTCCTCCTTTAGAGGAAATCTACGACGCCTTCCAGGTTGCATGCATAGTTGCGCAAAAAAAGATTAGCAGGTCAGCCGCCAGGGGCCGAAGGCGCGCGGAGATGGAGGAGGTAGCGCGTGCTCAAGCGGAGTTGAAGTCTGAAATAAAGCGTGCGCTTGAGGCAGCTCCGATTTCAAAGGAGTGGGATCTTGGAATCGTACATTTTCGAGAAACAGACCAAACATCACTTTTCAGTTCAAGCCGGGATCTAATTACTTGGACGGTGGCTGAGCGTTCGGTAGCCCTAAAAAGGCTGTCTAGGTATTTGTGCATCACAGATGCTGGTGAAATCGGATGGGCACGTGTAGCCCAAACCCGTATATCCATGATTGGTCGAGGTGTCGACTTCACAGGACAAGTTATTGCCGAGCGCCCAACCTGGCGAGTCGAAGTTGATTCACGAAAAGACTACCTAGATGGCCTGCCAAAAGAGGCAAATCTAATAATTACGGTGAAGCAATATGGCCGCAAGCTTTGTGTCATTCCTATGCGGTTCGCTTTATCGTCATACAAGACGTTTGCACCACGCCGCGTTAGTCAATCAGATGGTGCGGAGTCGGCGGAATGTCAAAGCGCGCGAGCTTGGATCAGAGAGCACAGAGCAAGCTTTGAACAGCAGGTGATTTACCGTTTTACCCGAACGTTCAAATATGGGTCGAATCTATTGGGAGAGGACGCCACATTCTTCGGCAAACCAGAGAGTGAACACGTTATCAGGGTTGCGCTGATCGAGGGTAATCCAGTTCTCTTTGTGAAAAGCGGCTCTTGGCCTTGATAAACGCTCTATCGAACCGACGTCCACTTTTGGCCGGTTTTTGCCTGTTGCGACCGGTCGCTACGGGCCGATCCTCACTGATCGCGAGCATCAGGCTAGGACGATAGTTGTCGCGGATGAAGAAAAAACCGGCAGCCCGATGGGCTGCCGGCATATGCAAATGGATCATGCTGCAACCAGCTGCCGTGCCAAGGCTACCTCCACGGAGTCGCCATCCTGATTCAGGACATCGAGCCCGGATTCGGGTACGTCTCCCGAGGTGCTCTGCGACACCATGATCTTTCTGGCCATCAACGCCAGGCAGGTCATCTGCGAGGTGGCCGCGTAGCCCAGGTAGATCACCTTGACCGCCAGCTTCTGGCCGATACGCCAGGAGCGGCGCGCGGCTTGCTGAAGCGAATAGACGTTGTAGCCCGACTGCATGAAGACAATCGTGGGGAACTCCAGCAAATCCAACCCGGTTTTCACCAGTTCGGGATTGCTGATGAGCACGTCTATGCCACGGTCCAACTGCTCGGCAATCCAGTCCTCGCGGCGAGAGGCATCCACGCTTGCGCGCAGTACCGCCACCTTGAGGCCTTCCTGCTCCAGCAACAGCTTGAGCCTGGACGTGGTATCGCGGGTGCCGGTGTAGACGCTGTAGACCAGGGTCTTGCGACCTTCCGCCTTCTCCTGTCGGCAGATCTCGATCAGTTCGCGCTCCTTGGGCATCACCTCCAGTTCGTTGAACTGGGCGGCGACGAATGCCAGCAACTCGCGCGTACGAGGATGCTTGACCGTCTCCGGTCTGAAGCAGCAATCCGGCCAGGCCAACAGCACATTGAGAACCACACCCAGCAAGGTCGTGTCGCGTTTCGCCAGGGCTTGCTTCAGCGCTGTGCTCAGTCGCCCCTCCAGCTCGCGATAGGCCGAGGCTTGCGCCGTGTCCATCGCGACCTCGCGGAACTCCTCGTCGTAGGGTGGCAGCACGTTGCCACCGATGTCCTTGAGCTTAAGGAAGACGGTGAAGGGCAGGATGCAGCGCAGCACGCCTTTCGGGCCGAAGCCCGGCGCCTTGACCGTCCTGACCGTGACCTTCGAGCCCTTGGCCGTCTTGTGCGCGGTGCCCATGCTCTCGGAGTAGATATCCTTGAGCACGCCGTGATCGCGCATAAACGCCATCGCCGCCGACGTCATGCTGCCGCTCTTGGTCGGCCGGTAGCCGTCTTCGATCATCCGCCCAGGCAAGGCGCGGAACAGCAGGTGAAAAAGGTCGTCGCCATAACCGCCCATCAGCGTGCCGGTGAGCAGCAGCGTCTTTCGCGCCTTGGCCGCCAACACCCCCATGGCCTGGCCCTGTGCGGAGCCGCCGTTCTTGTACTCGTGCGCCTCGTCGGCGATAAGTAGGTCGAACGTGCCTTGTGGCAGGTAGCGTTTGATGAACTCGGACGGCTGGTAACCGCCCTCGCCGAAGCCAAACTCCATGTTGGCCATCGCACGCTCCATGCGCTGGGCTTGCCGATCCGAGAAGACCAGTTCGCCGTTGCCATCCATCAGGTTGATGAACTCGTGGATGTTGTCGCCGAGCATCGATGCAAGGAAGGCATCACCGAATTTCTGCATCAGCTTCTGTGCGGTGATCTCGCCAATGGTGGGAATACGTTTCAGCGCTTTGAGCACGGCGGAGGACTGGTCGCTGGCGGACAGTCTTCTGGGCCGAATCAGCGTCCATAGCGGAGCGGCGCACTGACTGCACTTGCGGCGGTATTCCTCGGCTTCGAGTTCGATCGGATTGATCGGCTCGCCGTCGAGGTCGGTGATGACCTGGCCGCAGTCAGGGCATGCGCCTACATCGCCATGGCGCGCGCGATGTTGGGTGAAAACCGGCTTCCAGTGAAAGCCCATGCGCATGCGCACGCGGCCCAGCACGAAGAACTCCTGACCCTGGGACGAGACGCCCAACTGTTCGCGCAGCTTCAGCAGTTTGACCAGCGTGTCCGGGCCGTTGAGCACCCAGACCTTGGCACCGGCCACCGTCTCCTGGATTTCCCGCCGCCACTTGTAAACCAGATGCGGCGGGCAAAGCACCAGAGTACGGCGGTAGCCTTCGGCGTTGAGCACGGCGGCGCTGGCAATGCCCACCGTCGTCTTGCCGCAGCCCATCTCGCCGTTGACGATTGCCGCGCGTTCGCCGCGGTCTATCAACAGCTCGGCAATCGCATGGGCCACCTCGGCTTGCGCCGGGAACAACTGTCGCTTGAGGCCTGCGACGACGATGTGCCGATGCGGCCGCGCCTGGCCGGTGTAGACCGGCGGGTTGGCGCGGTTGAGCGAGTCGAGCAGCTCGTCGCCGAACTCGGACACGAAGTCCTGCAGGCTGAGCGTGAGAGGGGACTCCGCAGCTTCGAGCAGGTCGCCCTGCGCGGCGGTATCGGGAAGGGCTTCATGATCGTGGGACATGGTGAGGCTCCAAGGAAAATGGGGCATGCACCAGCCCAGAGGGCGGTGACATGCCCTGGGGATGAGAGAAATCGCTGACGAGCGAGTCAGCGCTCGGACGCCAGCGCGATATGGGTTGCGCTGCGGTCTGCCTCGGTGACGATGCAGAGGCTCAGTTCCCGGTGAACCACATAGGACGATTCGAGCCGTTCAGCCGATTGCAGGGCGGCGTTGTTCGCTTGCCACTGCGCATCGCTGACGTCACCCCAATCGCCACGGGTGTGGCGCTGGAAGTACGGCAGGGGATCGAGACGGCCTTCTCGCATGAGACGGTCGATGCCGGGACTGAAGATCAATGTGCCTATCGCGAACAGCAGGGGCGGTGGTGGATGTACCATGGGCATGTGCTCCTTGGACGGAATGCTCTCAGGACACGGCCCCGTCGGGAGCCATGTCCCGATGGGGTGGATGAAGACCATTGCCTGCCGTCAGATCAGATTGCTGCTCTGGGCAGTTGAGCGAGGGCTGTTCCAGCGGCCAGGCCGCTTGCGCGGACGCGACACGAAGGCGTTGCGCCTTCTGCGGGATGAGAACACCGGGACGCGAAGCGCCGGATGGACTCAGTGGATGGTGATGATGCGGCCCAGCGTGGCTGAGTCGGGGGACAGGTCCCAGGCACGGATCACCGGCACGAACTTGTCGGTGAGGATGCGCGTCTCGGCGATGGAGCCATCGTCGCGTTCGCGATACTCCGTGCTGGTGGTTTTCTGCTTGTGAGTGTCGCCTTTGACGGCCAAGACGCGGCCATTCTTGGATTGCACCACACCCGAGATCGCACCGGCCGCAAGGGCTAACGCCAGGTGCCAGTGGGACAGGGCGCGCGCCGGGGCACGCAAGGACTGCTGCGCGGCACCGAGGTGCGTCTCGAACGACGGCCACAGGCCCTGCAGGCGCAGCACTTCCTCGGCGAACTGCGCCGGCTCCATGCTGATGCGATAGAAATGCTCGGGCTCGCCCGAGGCCGCGGGGACGACGTAGGGGAGCAACGGCCACTCGGCTGGAAGCTCTTCCACGTCGAGTTCGCCTTGCCCGATCTGCAGCAGGCGGGTGCGGATGGACTTCACCTCATCGCCGACCAGCTCTCGCTGGCGGATACGGCGACCGAACACCACGACCTGCTTGAACTGCGTGTCCACCGCGCGGTGGATGCCCAGGTCAGTGAAATGCCGGGTGAGCCAGCCGACCAGCTCCGGGTCGAGTATGTAGGACGGCACGATGAAGATGAGAATCCCGCCGTACTGCAGCAGCGGCAGCGTCTTCTGATAGAACAGCTTCTCCAGCCTGGCGCGGCCTTTGCCGTCGTAGCCGATAGTGCCGTTGGCATCCTTCGACAAGTCGCCATAGGGCGGGTTGAGCCACAGCAGGCCGAAGCTCTGCCGGGCGATCAACGCATCCATCAAATCACCTTGGAGGCAGTGATCGACCAGCCTCCGTGCATGGTTTGCCCGTTCTAGGTCGTACTCCACCGCATAGGCGGTGGTCTGATCACGCCCGAGGGCGTGCGCGGCTTCTACAATGGCGACGCCTTCGCCGGCGCAAGGATCGAGAATGCACATCGGCCCATCGCTGGGCATCAGTGCGCTGAGCGCTCGCTCGAGGGTGGCTTCGTCGGTCGGGTAGTAGCCGTTCTTGGCGAAATTCCGTGCGAGCCTTGGGAACATGAGGGCCATGGGAGTCTCCTGATTGGCGGGAATGAAGGGGGCGAATACGCGGGACGTATTCGTTGGAGGAACGTCAGGCCACTGCCTGCAGCGGCAGGTCGGTGATGGCCGACTGTCCTGTCGGGTAGGCGGTGAGTACGTCGCGGCGGATCAGTTCGCCCAGCGCTTCGGTCAGCGCTGGAACGTCCAGTTGCAGGCGCAGTCCACGCAGTGGCCCGAGAGCCACCGGTAGTTCCTGGAGCATGCTGTGATCGCGCAGCAGCGTCAGTACAGGGGCTTGCCAGTGTTCCAGCAACGGCAGCGGACAGGTGTCCCTGACCAGTTGCCACAGGCGTGACGTCGGATCGGTTACCGAGCGCGGCAGCAGCGCCAGTGCGCTGGCCGTGCTCTTGTCGGGCCGTATGCAGCGCCGGTCGAACAGCCAGAGGTTGACCATCGAGCCGAACAGCGTGCGGCGATAGGCACGGGTCAGGCGTTTTTCCAAACGCTCGGCCGTGCCGACGAAAACGGGGACGGCGCCCCCTTGCTCGGTGATGAGGTGGAACTGGTCCAGCCCATCCTCGTCGCGGCTCAGCGTCAGCCGGGCCAGGAACTGCTGGATCGCGGTATCCCGCGCCCAGACCGAGATGAAGATCAGGTTGCCCTGTTCGTCACGGATGCAGGCGTCGGCCATCAGGTCGGCGCACTCGTCGATGCGATACAGCGTGGTGGGCGATGAAAGCGCAGGCATGGTGATGTCCTCGATGGATAGGGGGCAGCACCGCCTGGAGGCAGGTGCTGCCCCGAGGGGGATGAAGGGAGGCGCAATATTGCGGCTCGAACTGCCAGGCGTGTGGGCTGCAACGAAGCGTCTCGGCCCTGCCGGTTCTCGATTACGAGCCCCAACCGACCGGGCAATAACCCAGTTCGATTCCGTGCGCGCAATAGCCGTGTTCAGCATTCCAGTTTTGGGTTTCCTGCCTCTCGGCAGGTGTCGCGTAACTCCATTCCTCTGTGGCTATTTGCAGAGCCTGTGCGCGCTGGCATGCGGGCAATTGATCAATGTGCGTATCAATCGCCGCACTGAAGCGATCGACGTAGTAGTCGTAAGACAGGCCGCAACCATTTCTGGCTTGTGTGGCTGCCGTCTTGCAGATCGCCAGCCAGGCTTGCTCATCGAGCGCAGAGCAGGTAACCCCGATGGGCTGTGACGGGGTATTGCAGGCGGTGGTTGGCATGCTGGAGTCCTCCAGAAAAGCCGGAGTCCTCCCCGCGTGGGGTAAGGAACCCCGGCGGGTGGATGAAGCGCCGCGGATGCGGCGAGGCAGATCACGCAGCCTGTTGGTCAGGCTGCCGATTCCATTGCTGCGACTTGAAGTCGAGTGCGTAACCCAGCACACCCAGGCGAGCGATTTGTAGACGCAGCGTGCGGCGGTCGATGGTCGAATCCAGTTTCACCGATTCGCCCAGCGGCCACAGCAGGCCGAACAGGGCGGCATCGTCGCTGTCGGGGCTGCCGGAGGCAGCGCCCGTCGCGGCGGGCGCATCCACGCCGAATGGCCTGGTATCGATCAGTGGGTCCGTCGATGCCCGTACGGGCGCGGACGCTGGTGCTGGCATTGTCGCCGTTGTCAGCGGCTGCGCGGCCAGTTCCTCGTCGAGTGGATCGACTTCCTGGGTGGCAAAGGCATGGGCCTCGGCCTTGCTCAGTTTGTCGATGCCCGAGAGCGTCATGCCGTCCAGACTGGCGCGGATCTCGAAGCGCATGCCATCACAGGTGGGATAGGCCTTGGAGTCGATGTAGCGGATGATGAACTCCCCGTCGTACTTGCCTTCGGGGTACTGCTCCAGCTCCGCATCCTTGACGGCAAACTTGCCGATGGGCGTGACCAGGCGGCCGACGTTGAACGGCCCGTTGCGGCCGTGGATGGTGCGCAGCGTGAGCTGACCGGGCACGACGATGGAGGATGCAGGTAGCTGCAGGGCGGCTGAAGCGGCCATGGCGGATCTCCTTACGATGAGGGTGAGAATGCTGGGCATCCATTGAGTGAGCGGAACAGCGGACCACGCCCAGGGGCGTAGTCCGCTTTGCCTCAGGCCTTCAGCTGTTGCATGCCTTCGGCGAGCATCCACAGTGCGCGGTTGAGCCGCACGTTCTGATCGATGCCTTGGACCGGCCGGGTACTCTGGCGACGGCCACGGGCGTTGCGTCCATTCAAACCGCCTTTGACCAGGTTCTCCTGAATGCGGTTGAAGGTGGACCACAGGTCGCTGCCGCGGTCATCGACGCGGCGGGGCATCAGCACCTGCGCCTCGGTGATCGGCATCACCTGATTGGGCGTGTCGTACTTGAGCGCCAGTGCAGAGCGGGCCAAGACCTCCTGCTCGCCGTCGTCCAGGGTGATCAGGCGCATCGCATCGCGCGACGCCTGCACCTGCTCGAAGCCATGCAGGACCTCGTAGGCACCTTCGATTACGTGCTCGGCGACATTGCCTTTGTGATGCACACGGACATCGGCGAGGGTGTTACCGCAGACCAAGCCGTTGTGGCAGACGAACCTGAACATGCCGGCGAGCATCTGGTAGCTGCTGGTGCCGTCGTGCGAGTTGAGGAGGATGATTTCATTCGCTTCGCTGCCGTTGATCTGGCTGGCGTGGCGAAGGCGGATCATGTGCTTGGTGAATTCGCGGCGGTCCTCGTGGCGCACGCGGGTCTGGCACACCATGAACGGCTGGAAACCTTCTCCGCGCAGCTCGGCCAGTACCGATGCGGTAGGGATGTAGCTGTAGCGCTCGGACCGGCTCTCATGCGGGGTATCGGCAAAGATCGACGGTGCCACGGCGCGAATCTGCTCATCGGACAGCGGATGATCGGCGCGCAGGATTGGCGAGCGGGGAGCAAAACGAGAGGCGAGTTGCATGGTCGTTCTCCTTGAGAATGGCGGCAATCGCATGCGCGGCCCGAAGGCTGACGCGGTGATTGCATGGGATGAAAAGCCCGAAGGGCGGTGCGATGACGGGAGGTGGGGCGTATGCCGCCGACACCGAGGTGTCGGCGGCATGGAGGCGAGGGAGGAAGGGCAGGGCCTGGGAGAGGCCCTGCGAGTCAGAACGAAGCCGCCTGCACGGGCTCCTCGACAGGCGTCTGAGTGGTGACGGTGGGTTGTGGGCCACCGCTTTCGTCCTCGGCGTGAGCCGCCTCATCGGACGCGAGAGCGTCTTCGGGAGCGGATGCTGCGGATTGCGGCGGATAGACCTGTACCCCATCGACTTTGATCAGGCCGATGCGTATCAGCTTCGACTTCAGGCTGCCGCCCACTTCACCGGCGTGCTCGCCTTTGCTGCGTACGTAGGCCTCGGCCTTCATGTCGTTGAGGGTGAAGGCCAGCAGCACCTTCTTCTTCGCTTCAACGGCCTGAATGCAGCGCTGCACCAGGTGCTGGGCGCTGTCGTCGGCGACGGTGGTCTCGATATAGCGGTACTCGGGCTCGTCGACCGGGCCGGCCAGGGCTGCGATGGAACACGACAGGAAGGGATCACCGCCGTTCGGGATCATCCTGGGATTGTTCAAGTAGCCGATACCGCGGGTCAGCAGCTCGTGATACTCGATTTCGTCCAGGGCACTGCGTTCCAGCAACTCGGCCTTGAGTAGCCGGGCCTTCATGCTGGCCGCCGGATCGCCCGAGGGCCGACGAAATGGATCGATCCACAGGTCGCCGAGACGAAAGTGCACCAGCGGCCGCTGCTGGGGATCATCGATACCGATGTAGGGCTGGACGAGTTGCTTGGCTTCAGCACCGGAAACCCGCACGTCGAAGTAGCGCCGGGTCGGGTTTTGGGCCGGCCCGACCAGCGCCGCTACGGTACAGGCGAGAAAGGGAGTGGCTTTGCGGCCACCTTTTACCGGTACTTCACGCACGCGTTGGATGTAGCCGATGCCCGAGGTATGGATGTCGAAGTACGACTTCGGGTTGGACGTAGTGCTGCTCATGGTGAATCTCCTGACTTGGGAACAAGAACACGGAGACACACCGACCCAGAGCGGGGAGGTGCGTAACCCCGCGGTGGGTTGAGGAACATCTGCATCCGCCACCGGCAGGCCGGTGGTCGTTCGCGCGAGGGATGCGCTGCGAACGGGCTCGGTCACACGGAAGGATCCGCGGGCAGCCGGAAGACCGAAGCTGCCTGGCATGTCGCTGACGACGTCAGCGGAACATGAAGGGGAGGTTGGTGCTACGCGAATGCCTTGGCTATGAGGAATCGGTAACTGGTGGCGACCTTATTCAGTCGCCAGATCTGGTTCAGTTCACGCATTGGTTGAACGCCTGTCGAACCCTTGCCGCCCTGATGATCTACATGCCAGGAAGGCCGTCCTGTGGAGGAAGGCAAGTCCTTATACCTTGAGTCATTTCGCATCTCTCAAGGCATCGGGTGGTACACAGCGCCCTCGCTAGCACTACTTAGCGTGCTTTACCGTAGGCGCTCAGTAGTCCACTTCCAACTCCAGCACTGGTGACTGGCACTGCTGCAGACTCAGCGTGCGGGAGTGCAGGTGTTCCAGCGACGCCCGATGCCCCACGCTGATGACGATCGTATTCGGCAGCGCCTGTTTGAGCTGCGCATAGCAGTTTCGCTCCGTCGCTTCGTCCAGCGCCGAGCTGGTTTCATCGAGAAACAGCACGGCGGGGCGTAGCAGCAGGGCGCGGGCGAAAGCACAGCGCTGCTGTTCGCCGATGCTCAGGGTCTGTGCCCAGTCGAGTTCGGCGTTCAGCTGCTCGCTTAGGTGATCGAGGCCGCACTGGCGCATCACCTGCAGCAGCCTCGCATCGTCGTCGGCGCGCGCCGGGGCCGGGTACCAGAGCATGCCGCGCAGGCTGCCGAGCGGCATATAGGGCTTCTGCGCCAGAGTCAGGACGTTGCCCAGGTCGTAACGTGCCAGGCCGCAGGCGTGGCTCCAGATGCCGGTGAGGGCGCGGATTAGGGTGGATTTGCCGAAGCCGGACGGCGCGCGGATCAGCAGACTATCGCCGGGTTGCAAGCGCAGGTCGAGACCGGCGAGCAGCGCCTTGCCGTCCGGCAGCCAGAGCGACAGATCTTGCACCTCGAAGCCGTCGGCGTCGTGTTCGAGGCGCACGCCGGCTTCGTCGCCGACGCTGGCCAGGCGCTGTTGAAAGCCCATCAGGCGATCGACCACGGATTTCCATTCGGCGATCTCGGGAAACACCCGCACCAGATAGGCCATGGCCTCGTGGACCTCGCCGAAGGCGGCGCTGAGCTGGGTGAGCCGGCCGAGCGGGAAGGCGCCGGCGAAGAACTGCGGCGCCATGACGAACATCGGGATGATCATGGCGCTGCGCATGTAGAAGGTGGAGTAGCCGAGCACGATCTTCTGCTGCTTCACTAGGGCCCAGAAGTTTTCCAGCGTGGCGCCCAGGCGCTGGTTGAAGCGGGCGTGCTCTTCGCTCTCGCCGCGGTACTGGGCCACGGCTTCGGCGTTCTCGCGCAGGCGCATCAGGGAGAAGCGGAAGTCGGCCTCGCGGCGCTGCTGGAGGAAGTTCAGTCGCGGCAACGTGCGTCCCAGCCAGAAGGCGCCGCCGGTGCCGAGTATGGAGTACAGCAGGGCCGCCCAGACCAGCAGGCCGGGGATCACCAGCTCTTCCCCGGCGAAGGGCACCCGCACCAGGCTCGAGGCCTGCCAGAGGATATGCAGGAAGGAGAACAGCGACACCAGGGCGGTCATCAGGCCCAGGCTGAGCTTCAGCGACATGCCGATGAACAGGTTGATGTCGTCGGCGATGCGCTGATCGGGATTGTCCGTTTCCGGGGAAGTAAGCTGCAACTTGAGGTAGCGTTGGCGCTGCAGCCACAGCTGCAGGGTGTTCTCGGTGGCCCAGCGGCGCCAGCGCAGGGTGAGCTTCTGCTGGAAGTGGAAGGCGGCCACGGTGAAGCTGGCCAGCCCCGCCTGCAGCAGGATGAAATAGCCGCCGCCCATCAGGAAGGCGTCGTAGTCGAGTGCCTGCAGGGCGTTGTAGAAATGCAGGTTCCACAGGTTGTAGAGGATGTTCACGCCGACCAGGCACAGGTTCATCAGGACCGTGCCGAACAGCAGCAGCAGGGCGGGGCGCCTTTCGGCAGAGCACCAGAACGGCCGGGCGAGCGACCAGAAATCGCGGAGTGTCTGCATGTGGCCTCGAGTTTGCCCGGCGTTAAACGCGTTGAGTTTATAGAGGGGCGTCTATACCATCAACGCTAATCGTTCTCATTGTTTGTGCCCTGAGCTGTGGAGGCCGGCCATCGAACTACCGGACTGGCTGTGCCACGCATGGCCGCCCATCCAGCGCGTGATCCAGGTCGAAAGCGATGGCCGTGCAGCGGTGCCGCTGCCCAGCCTGGCCGAGGCGGGCGTGCTGCACCCTCTGCTCGAGCGTTTCGCCGACCTCTATCCCGGCGTCAAGCGCCCCCCAATCGCCTCGCAGTGGTCGATGAATTACCTCAGCGTCATGTTGCCGGCCACGCTGGCGGCCGTATTGACGCGTGAGCTGGCCATTGCCTTCTGGGAGCAGGATGTCGCGTTGTTACACGACGCCGGTCAGCCACGGGCATTGTGGTTGCCTACGCCGCAGGCCTCACTTGCCGCCCGGCAGCGCGACGACTACTGGGCGCGCCTGCTGCATGAGCACCTGGAACCGCTGTTCGCCAGCATCGCCGCCTGGGGCGGGCTGGCGCCGAAGGTACTCTGGGGCAACTTTGCCGCCATCTGGGATGGCGCCTTCGCCCGCCTTGACGCCAACCTGGAGCGTCAGGGCTTCGCCGAGGCCCACCGCTGGCTGGAACAGGCCGTCGTCGCGGACGGCCGCCTGCAGCCGAGAAGCCTGCAATGGATGGTCAATTCGTCGGCACCGGATGTCTGCGCGCACCTCCCGTTGCGCCGCCATTGTTGCCTGCACTACCAGTTGCACGCCCCGGTGCCGGGCAAGCCGCAGGTGCTGTGCGAGTCCTGCCCGAAGCTGCATCGTCTGCCGCAGGCGGAGCAGGCAAGCTATCTGCGGCAGATTTATCAGGGCTAGCTACAGGGTTACCGGCTTTGTTCCTTTGAAGAGCAAACGAAGGGTAACGGCTCCGAGATTGCTTCGAACACGCGGCCCTGCTCCACCTTGATCATCCGGTCGGCCAGCGGGAAGTAGGCATCGTCGTGGGAGATCACGATCACCAGTTTGCCGCGCTGGCACAGATCGGGAAGGATCTTGGTGTAGAAGAAGCGCTTGAACACCGGGTCCTGGTCCGCCGCCCACTCGTCGAACAGGTAGCAGGGGCGGTCGTCGAGGTAGGCGGCCAGCAGCGCCAGGCGCTTGCGCTGGCCGGTGGAGAGATCCAGCGTGGACAGGCGCCCGCCCTCGATGCTGACCTTGTGCGCCAGCTGCAGATGTGCCAGGTAGTCGCGGGCCTGCTGCATCAGCTGCGGATCGTCACCGTCGAGCAAATGCTCGAACAGGCAGAAGTCGGTGAAGATCGCCGAGAAATGTTGGCGGTAGAGGTGGTTCTGTCCGTTGGACGATACCTTGCCGTCGAGTCGTAGGTCGCCGCCTTCGGGCTGGTAGAGGCCGGTCAGCAGCAAGGCCAGGGTGGTCTTGCCGCTGCCGTTGCCGCCGGTGATGAACACCACTTCGCCGGCGTGCAGGTCGAGGTCGAATGGGCCGAGGGTGAAGCGGCCGTCCTCGCCTTCGCGGTAGTAGGTGTGGCGCACCTGGCGGCAGCTCAGCCCGGTCACCTGACGGGCCGGCGCCAGGGCGTCCCCCGGCGTGCCGGCCACCTCCAGCTGGCCTTCCAGGGCGCGGATCTTGCCCAGCGAGACGCTGGCCTTGCCCAGGGTCGGCAGGGCGTTCATCAGCTCCGACAGCGGCGTGATCATGTACAGCAGGGTGAGGATGTAACCGGTCACCAGCGTCGCGCCGAGCTCTATGAACTGCGGGGCGAGGAACAGCACCGTGCCGATCAGCAGGTAGAAGATGCCGTTACCCCAGTTGAGCACTAGGGCGTAGATGCTCATGCCGCGCACGAAGTCGCGGCGATACTGCTGGCTGATGGGATGCAGCAGGCGCTCGAAGAACTGCAGGCGCCGCGAGTGGTTGAGCTGCAGCTCCTTGCTGCCGTCGGTGAGCAGGCGGTACTGGCCGAACAGCTGGTCCTTCAGCTCGCGGGCCTTGCCGATGGAGGTCAGCGCCTTGCGCTGCGGCCAGTGGAAGCTGGCCGCGCCGAGCAAGATCAGCGCCGCGGTGAGGCCCAGCAACGGCAGGCTGAGCCAGCCCAGGTAGCCCAGGCAGGCCAGCACGATGCCGCTGTTGACCAGCAGGATCGGCACCAGCTCGACGGCCTGGCTGATGGTCTGGGTATCGTCGGTGAGCATCGCCAGCAGGCGGTGCTTGCCCAGGCGCTGCAGGCGCGGGTAGGGCGTATCGATCAGCTTGCCGCTCAGGTGCAGGCGCATGTCGCTGACCGCGGTCTGCCCCAGGCGCAACAGGCTGACGTCGGAGACGACGCGCGCGACCACCACCAGCGCCACCAGGCCGGCGAACGGCAGGCCATCGATCGGGCGCAACTGGCCGAAGCCGGCCAGCGAGTGGTTGATGTTGGCGATCAGGCCGGCGGCCGCCAGGCCGCAGACCAGGCCGGTGGCGGTGGCGATCAGCAGGGTGGGCCAGGAGCGGCGCGCCAGCAGCAGTAACAGATCCATCTCAGGTAATCACTCGCTTCAGGGGCAGAGACGGAGATGGCTCTGCTCATTTGTGTAAAAGCAAATCATTCTTGTAAAGATTGAAAATTATGCTGAAATGATATCGGTTTTTGTTCCGGGTTGGGTTTATCCGGAGGAAGGGGAGGTTGAGGCATCTCTCGGGTGCCTTCAATGCAGAGAAAGATCAATGGGGGCACTGGGCTCGATGATAAGTTTCAAGAAAAACACGCTGGCGCTGGCTGTCGCATCCGGCCTGATGGCGGCAACATCCACGCTGGCAGCGGAGGAAACCAAGAAAGAGGAAGCGCTGCAGCTCAAGGAAGTGGTCATCACCGGCGAGAAGATCCAGCGTAACCAAGACAAAACGTTGTCCAGCGTTGCAGTGGTGACCAGCGAGGACATTCGCCTGCACGGCGACCAGGACCTGCAAGGCGTGCTGGATCGCACGCCTGGCGTGTACGCCCAGTCGGGCAACGAGAACTGGGGTATCCGCGGCATTCCGGTGAGCGGCTTCGACGACCAGGGGCCTGCCGCGATGAACGGCGCGGTATCCGTCTATGTCGACGACGCGCTGCAGGTCAACCGCCTGCTGACCCACAACCCGCTGCCGCTGTGGGATATGGAGCAGGTGGAGATCTACCGCGGTGCCCAGTCGACCACTCAGGGCCGTAACTCCCTGGCCGGCGCCATCATCATGCGCACCAAGAACCCCACCTTCGCACCGGAGTTCTCCGTGCGCAGCAACGTCGGCAAGTATGGCGAGCAGGGCGCGTCGGCCGTTGCCAACGGCTCGCTGGTCGACGGCGTGATAGCCGCCAGGCTGGCCGTCGATTACCAGACGGCCGACGGCTATATCGAGAACGAGACGCTGGACATGGACGCCAACCAGCTGCGCTCGTCCAACGTCCGCGGCAAGTTCCTCATCCTGCCGTCCGACGACCTGGACGTGCTGCTGACCTTCGCCCGTACCAAGCAGCGCAGCGGGATCAACGCGGTGGCCGCGACCAATGGTAAGCCTGACTACTTCAGCATTTTCGAGAACACCGAGACCCACAACACCCTGGACCAGGACACGGCCACCGCCAAGCTGGATTACCGTCTGGACGATTTCTGGACGCTGACCAGCGTGACCTCCGGTACCTGGTCGGAATACCACTCGATCCTCGATTTCGACCGCCGTGCGACCACGACCCAGACGGCTCCCCGTCACCACGAGCAGACCCTGGCCAGCCAGGAACTGCGCCTGGGTTACGCCTCGGAGCGGGTGAACGGTGTGATTGGCGCCTATCTAGGGCGCTTCGAGGGCGAGATCGACGATCAACTGGTCAATAGCGGTATGGTGCTGCTGGATCAGCAGGGCGAGACCACGATTAACAGCCAGGCACTGTTCGGCGAACTCAACTGGGAGTTCGTCGAAGACTGGCAACTGATCACCGGCCTGCGCTGGGATCACGAAAAGAACAGCACCAAGATCGAGTACCCCACCGACATCCTGGGCATCGCTGCCGACCCTTCGGCCGACGAGGATCTCAGCTCCAGCGTGCTGCTGCCGAAGATCGGCCTGAGCTACGACCTGACCGACAATCAGGTGCTCGGCCTGACCTGGCAGCGCGGCTACCGCAGCGGTGGGGTGAACGTCAGGACGCGTGCCCGACACGAGACCTACGACCCGGAATTCACCAGCACCTACGAGCTGGCCTGGCGCGGCAACTGGCTGGATCGTCGCCTGCGGACCAGCGCCAACCTCTACCAAACCAGTTGGAAAGATCAGCAGGTGTCCTTCCTCAATCTCGCCGACAACACCGTGCAGGTGGCCAACGCCGCCGAAAGCCGCATGATCGGCTTGGAGTTCTCCGCCGAGTACCTGGTGACCTCGCAGCTGCTAGTGAATGCCGGCTTCGCCTACAACGACACCAAGTACGAAGATTTTGTGCGCGACGGTGTCGACCTCAGTGGCCGCGAGTTCGTTTTCGCACCGAAGAAAATGGCCAACATTGGCGCCAACTACACCTTCGCCAGCGGTCTGATGATCGGCGGCGACGTCGTCTACCAGGGCAGCAGCATCTCCAACTTCGATGTCAACGGTGCCCGTGAAGTGACTGGCGAGCGACGCAACGACAGCGTCGCCCTGGTGAACCTGAACGCCGAGTACCCCATCGGCAATCTGACCCTCAGCGGCTACGTGCGCAACCTGTTCGACGAGCAGTACATCACCAACAACCAGAGCGACAGCCTGCTGGACGTCGGCGCGCCGCTGACTCTCGGTATGGCCGCTCGCTACGACTTCTAAGGAAGGCAGAGTCCAAGGAAGGACGGGCGGCGGCAAGGGTGCCGTCGCCCGCAATCGTTTCAAGGCTCGTTGTCTTGTCCCCCCGGGTTCCCTGAGTGGGTGTCGCCAGAGCACGGGCCGTGCGTTGAATATGAAAACCGTGGTAGCCACGGGTAAAGGGATTGATCGAGCTGTTCATGGTGCCGCTCCTGTCGAAAAGGGCGGAGAGACACGGCCCCGAGGGACGCATGTCCCTCCGGGGCTGGGAAAACGGGGAGGCTGAGAGCGGTAGACTCACCAGCCGTCGTAGTGGAGGACCAGCTCGGCGATGACCTTGCGCCGTTCCAGGTCGAGACCGCCGAGATCGGCAAGCCCCTCGAACTGACAGCGTTTGAGCATCGCGCCGCCTTCACTGGCGTTGTAAAAGCTGACCATCGCCGAAAGGAACAGCCGTTGGCCGCTGCTCAGCACGCCCAGGGCCTCGTTGAGACGCTGTACATTCGGTCGCAGCTCCCACTTGCTATTGGCTTGCTGCAACCCGCTGAGAGTGCCATCGCCGAACCACTCGGCACCGGCGATGTGAACGCCGCGTTTCCATGCCTGCAGAAATGCCGCGGGGGCATTGTCGAAATGCAGCATTTCCCGCGCGATCTGATCAAGGACGTCTGGGGGTAAAGACTGATTCATGATGGTCTCCCGATGGGTAGGGTTCAGGGATGGAGGCGCTGCTGCCAGTGCCCTGTGCTCAGGGCTCGCTCTGCAGCTTCGTATGAGCGGAAGTACTCGACGGATTCACGCGAGATCGGCCCGTTGTCGTCGGCAGTGCCGATGAAGTGGCCGGCGGCGCTTTGCCGTACCTGTAAGGGCAGGCGTTGACTCACGTAGGTCAGGGCCAGGTAGCCGATGGCTTCGGCTTGGGCCTGGGTGGGACTGGGCGACGCGGGAGGGTTAAAGGACATGGAAGAACCTCCTGACAGAGATGGAGCGAGGCACCGACGCCTGGCCGGCGTTCGTCCGCAAGGCGGTGCGGAGCGGACGGGTTGGGGCGGCGCGGAGGATTCCGCGGTGCAGCCGAGGCCCCGTGCTGCGAGCATGGTGTCGACCGAGGTCGACGACGCATGGGAGCAGCTTCGAGCGGCGAGGGGAGGCGAGTCAGCGGAAAATGGGAAACCGGTGACCTCCAGATTTTGCTGGCGGCCGGAGCACTCGCGTTTGTGCTGCAGGAAAAGCCCTCGTTGTCAGTTGAGCTGAGGGGGCGGCCAATTCAGTCGCTGGCTCGGCGACGATGCGTCGGCGCACTGGGCAGGCAGGAGAAAAGGCACCGAAGGCCTGGGCCTTCGGCTATCGAGCAAGGCACCACCTGTGCGCTGAGGTAGGGCGTGGCCGTCGTCAAAGCCATCCGCTACGCAGCGATTGCACTCGACCCGTGTTGTGGCTGGGGCCGACATCCTTTGGCACGCATCCGCGCACAAAAGGAACCCGTTGTTTCGCCGGTGGGCGCCGGCACTGAATACCATTCGACCCGAAGGGTCTCCTGATGTCTCGTCCAAATGTCAGGGCAAGGCAGCAGGGGACCCTTCATCGCGACACTCAACAGATCAAGCTGTCCGGGTATACGGACGCTGGATGAGTCAGCCTTCCCATCGACCCAGCGACATGCTGGCGACGGGCACGCGTTGCAGAAGGAGAAGGCGTGCTGGGTTCCCCGCGGGGGCGAGGGGCGTATCGACCGTGGTCGATACGATGGGGAGACGAACTGGCGAGCTATTTCGGGATCTGCCGCGGTTTTCGTGAGGGGCTGCGCTTGGCGCTGGCCTGCCGGCCATTCTCGATGGGCAGGGCGCCTTTGCAATCGGGATAGCGGCAGCAGGACCAGAACGGACCGGTCTTGCCGGTGCGTTGGCGGGTGGCGCTGCCGCACAGCGGGCAGGCGGGGCCCTCAGGGAGTTTGATGGCCAGGGTGGCCGCGCGGTACTGCTGCACCAGTTGGGTGATCCACGTGGATTGCTTGGCGACGAAGGTCTCCAGCGTCATGTCACCGGCTTCGATCATGTCCAGGGCCTGCTCCCAGATGGCGGTCGTACCGGGATCTGTGATGGCCGCGGGCACCGCATCGATCAGCGTGCACGCCGCATCGGAGGCCCGCACGGCGCGACCTTTCTTGAGCAGGTAGCCGCGCTCGAGCAGGCCTTTGATGATGCCGGCACGGGTGGCTTCGGTGCCAATGCCGGTGGTCTCTTTCAGCTTCTGCTTCAACCGCGGGTCGGTGACCAGCTTGGCGACGCCTTTCATGGCCTTGATCAGATCGCCTTGGGTGTAAGGTTTTGGCGGTTGGGTCTTGAGGGCTTTCAGATCGACGTGGTCGACCTGGCAGTGCAGCCCTTCGTGCAGCGCCGGCAACACCTGGCTGCGCGGGGCTGCTTCACCATTGGCGTTGTCCGCTTCCGGGACGGCCAGCACCTGGTGCCAGCCGGGGACGATCACCTGCTTGCCAACGGCTTGGAGGGTCTGCCCGCGGCACAGCAACTGCGCCGTGGTGCGGTCGAACTCGTGATGCGGCAGAAACTGCGCGAGATAATGCGCGCGGATCAGCCTGTAGACCGCCTGCTCCTTGTCGCTCATGGCCGCCAGGTTGGCCGGTTCCAGCGTCGGGATGATGCCGTGGTGGGCCGACACCTTGCTGTCGTTCCAGGCGCGTGAACGCTGCGTTCGGTCGAGCAGCTCCAAGAGCGGGCGCAGGCTGGGATCGGTGGCGAGCACGGCAGCGAGTACGGCCGGCACCTCGGCGAACATGTTCTCGGGCAGGTAACCCGAATCCGAACGCGGATAGGTCGTCGCCTTGTGCGTCTCGTACAACGACTGGGCAATATCCAGCGTCTCCTGCACGTCCAGGGCGAGTTGCCGCGAGCACACTTCCTGCAGCGTGCCCAGGTCGAAGGGCAGTGGGGGCGCCTCACGCATGCGCTCCGTTGCGACTGAGACCACCTGAGCGCTGCCGGCTGCGCCCAGGTGATCGGCGGCGTGTTGGGCCATCGCCCGCTGCAGGCAGCGCCCTGCATCGTCGCTGCAGTCGTCAGGGGCGATCCAGCTGGCGAGGAAACGCTGTCCGCCTGTCGATAGCCTGACCTCGATGTTCCAGAACGGCACCGAGACGAAGCCCGCGATCTCGCGGTCGCGGCTGACCACCAGGGCCAGCGTCGGCGTCTGCACCCGGCCGACCGAGAGCACGCCGTCGTAGCCGGCCTGACGCCCCAGCAGGGTGAACAGGCGACTCAGGTTCATGCCGACTAGCCAGTCCGCGCGGGAGCGCGCGAGTGCCGCAGCGTAAAGCGGCAGCGTCTCGCTCGACGGCTTCAGTGCACCCAGCGCCTTGCGAATGCTCGCGTCGTTGAGTGCCGACAGCCACAGCCGCTGGATGGGGCCGCGATAGCCGCACAGGTCGATGATCTCGCGGGCGATCATCTCGCCTTCGCGGTCGGCGTCGGTGGCGATCACCAGCTCGCTGGTCTGGCTGACCAGCTGTTTGACGATCTTCAATTGTGCAGCGGTTGCGGCCTTCGGCTCGACCCGCCAGCGCTCGGGAATGATCGGCAGTTGCTGAAGCGACCAGCGCTTGTACTGCTCGCCGTAGGCTTCCGGTGGTGCGGCTTCGATCAGGTGGCCGATGCACCAGGTCACGATTACGCCGGTACCGCTGTAGTAGCCGCTACCCCGCTGACCAGCCCCCAGCACGCGGGCGATGTCCTTTCCCTGGGATGGCTTCTCGCAGAGGAACAGGCGCATACGGTCTCCGGGGTGGGGGCATCGAGTGAGCCTCAGCATGGCCATCCGCGGCCTCGGCGGCAGCAAACAACGAGACAGCGGCAGCGCCCCAGTTATGCATGGGTAGGCATCCTCTCAGGGATATGAGCAGAGTCGGCGGTGTGCACTCACCCGCAGCTTCGTTCACGGCGGCGCCGGACCTCAGTGGAACTCCCTGGAACTATCCCCCGGGGATAGTTCCAGGGACGTCTTTTGCGGGTTCACTCAGCCGGCTGGGCGGGCTCGGTGGCCGGTTTCGGGCTCAGGGTTACGGCATCGATCCGGTACGGCAGGATGCCGACACGCCGCGCCTCGATCTTGAAGGTCACACGCTCGTTCTCGTCGGCGTCCTCCCACTCATCGCGCACGGTGCGGCCTTCCACCAGGACGCGCATGCCTTTCTGGTACAGCGTCTTCCAGTGCTCGGCGTCGCGGTGCCACAGCTCCACGGGCGCCCAGTAGCCGCCGCGGTCGTCATAGCCGTCCTTGGTCGGGACCGGGTTGTCGAAATATACGTTCAGGCGCAACAGCCGCCTGGGCTCGTCATTGCCGCTGGGAAACTCCCTGAACTCCGGCGCAGAACCGATGTTGCCTTCGCCAACAAAGTGCGTGCTCATAGTGACTCCTTGGAACAGGTGGTGCGGATGGACGCAGCGCCTCCGGGGACGCGCTGCAGGTAAAGCGATTCGGCCTGGGCCAGCTTGCTGGCGCACTCGTGAGCTTGGCGGCCCAGCGTGTGCAGCAGGCTGATCTGCATGTTCAGCACGATGCGCTGGAGTTCCATGGCGTAGAGGTCATCGAGCAGGGTGTCGGGCGTGGTGGCGCTGGCGATCAGCCCCTGCCACAGCACCACGCCCATGGCCGAGCGATCCGGCTTGCGCCAGCGCAGAAAGGTCGTGCCGGCGCCCGTGGTCTGCTGGGCCAGCTCCACCGGCAGCAGGCGGAAGGGGTAGGCATTCGCCTGCGCCAGGACGCGCCGCTGCGCCAGCTCGATCAGCTCATCGCGCAGCCTGTGGCACTGGCTGGCCCACTGGGTAAGTGCCCCCTTACCTTTAAAAGGCTGTAAAAGGCCTTTTAGAGAGGCGGCCTGTTCCAACTTGAGGAAGTCAGCTTGTTCCAGGGGGTAAAAGCGGCGGGCTGCCGCAGTACTCGGCGTCGAGGTCATGCGGAGGCCTCCTCGTTATCGCCGGCGGCGGCCAGGGTGATATCGGCGCTTTCAGGCAGGGCATCGTCGTCACTGGCATCCGCGGCATCCTGCGGTGCCGAGGCGGCCCGCGCCGAGCGCCGGATGATCGGCGGGGCATAGCGCGAGCGCAGCGTGCCTTCGAGCACCTCCTGCGGCAGCTGCCCGAGCTTCTCCAGGGCCGCCCGGGCGGCGGCATTCTTGGCCGCGAAGTCATCCCGGGTGCAGCCCGAGTAGCGGTATTGCTGCGCCAGCGAGAACAGGCTGCGCAGGGCGTGCGCCCCTTCGTTGAGCCAGCGTTCAAGCGTGCTGCGATCGATCAGCGCGGTGTGGTGGGCGAGGATCAGCTTGCGCGCCAGGTCGTCGTAATCGGCCAGCAGGTATACGGCGAGGAAGCCGAGCTGCGCGTTGACGAACAGTGGCAGCTTCACCGGCTGCACGTTCAGGTTCTCGCCCAACGACAGCGCCGGCGGCACGTCGGCCAGGGCCTGGTCGACCTGCTCACGCAAGCTCTGCAGGCTGTCCTTGGTCTGCGTCAGTTTTTCCTCGAGCCTCAGCATCCACCAGTCCGAGTAGGGATCGTCCTGCTCGGCACCGCGCTTGATCTTGTTGGCGATGGCGATGAAACCGTTCAAGCCGACGATGCCGGGCTTGCCCTCGCTGGCCGCGCGGCCGTGCCAGATGCGCGAGGCGTGATGGGTGTGCAGCGTCAGCGACATGGCACTGCGCAGCGATCCGAGATTCAGTTGCAAGGAGGTGTCGGTGGCCATGGGGACGACTCGCGTGAGAGGAACGAGTCGCCAGCTTGGCCAGCCGGCGGAAGGCGGTCAGTCAACAAAGCGCAGCCACCGTCAGCCGGCTTTGCCGGCGGAAGGCTGCGTGTTGCAACTATCCCCAGGGGATAGTTCCAGGGAGATCCAGTTGGCAGACGGGCGTCGCTGGTGCAGAGCAGGGTGGTGGTTCACCTCCGGAAGGCTGTGTGTTGCAACTATCCCCGGGGGATAGCTCCAGAGAGAGCCAGGGAGGGTTACTCGACCGTCACTTGGGGTGCAACAGGGCATGCAGTTGGGCCAGGTGCATGTGCACCACATCGGGGTTTGCCGCTCGGGGTACGGGAGGTGGATCGGCGGCGACGGCGTTGCTCTGTCCTTGTCCAGCCCAGGCGTTGAATTCGCCGCGAATGGCCGCCTGGATGATGCCGAACAGATAACCGGCCGGTTTGCGCACCGCGTTGCTGCGACAGCGCGCGGCCCATTCATCGAGCACGGCTTGTCGTTGTTCAACCTGCACTTGCTGCAGGGCCACCAACGCGCCGGCCTGCTGCTCCTCGCGCAGTGCCAGAAAACGTTCAGGCAGGCGCAGCTGTGGGTGTGCTCGCGCGCGCGGTACCGTACGTACTGCTTTATCTATACAAGTACTAGTACGGTCCCGCTTCGGATTCCGAAGTGAGGCGGTTTTACTGGCGTTCGCGCCTGCTTCGGAATCCGAAGACGGCGGCTCGCCATTCCGAAGAAGGGCATTTTCACCCTCTTCGGATTCGTGGCAGGGCTGCGCCTGTGGATAACTCTCCCGAGGGCTGACGCCGCCCAGGGCCATGCGTTGCACCAGCACCTGCAGCCGCGTCGGCAGCACGCGGCTGCTGAGCAACGGGTCTTCGCTGATGTCCTGAAGGGTGCGGTAGCCCACCCGCTGCACGGCCTTGCTGGCATGCTCAAGCGCATGGCTCACCAACCCCAGGTACTCGGGATCGAGCTGCATGGCTTCGAAGGGGGTGAGGGGCTCGTCGTGCAGGACGTACAGATTGCCCTTGATGCGCCCGGTCTTGGGATCGCGCCGGCGGCGCACGAGGCTGAGCCAGCGTGTCAGGCGCAGCAGGGTCAGCGCCCGCGCCACGGTTTCGTACGACGCCTGCTGCGCGCAGGGCGTCGAGGCCAGGTAGGGGCGCAGTTGATCGTAGGTGGGAAACGCCGTCACGCCATCGGCGTTGAGCATGAGCCGGATGATTTGCCAGGCATTGCGCTCCAGCGGGGTCAACCGCGTGTCGAGAAACAGCGCCCGGGGCACGCTTTCATGGCGATTGCCGCTGTAGAGGAAACCGTCGCTGGCAGGCGTGTGCTCCCGGTTGGGAGGCAGGTGTCGCAGCGCGTCATCAAGCAGCGTTGAAAGCGCGGCGGGACCTGCCGGCGCGACCATGGCCCTACACCAGGCCTTGGTCGATCCAGCTTGCGATGGCCGCCCAGATCACCGACATGGGCAAAGCGAGGGCTTCGGCCAGATCCATCGTCAGTTCCAGCATGGTGCTGTCGTCATCCAGCGCGATGCCGCGCTCGGTGATACCGGCCTTCCACTGCTTCCATAGCGCCATCTCCTGTTCTTCGTTCAGAACCGGATGCCGCCCTCGGCGTTTGGGCAGGCAAATGATGTCGCGGCGCAGGGCGACTTCCTGATGAGTCAGCCCGTAGAACTTGCTGACCATCTCGGTACTGGCCCCCAGGCGCAGCATGCGATCAATCGTGGCGATTTCCTGCTCGATGTCGTGCATCTGGCTGACCAGGCGCCAGAGGACGGCCGTATTGACCGTTACGGAGCACCAGGGCACTTGGGCATTGGCCAGCAGGCTGACCAGTGCCGGCTGCTTCAGGACGTCCAGTTCCCGCTCGCTGAAACCCATCGACTGGCAACGGCGCAGTTGGCCATTGCGCAGGTCGTGCAGCGCCTGTGCAACCACAGCTTGATTAAGCGGATGAGGTGTCGACATGGTTCCCTCCGGCCTGTTTCAGGGGTTGGCCTTACCTGGATTGGCCTCCAGATCCAACAGCCGGCGTGCCAGCCGGATCAGACGGAACATCTTGACCAAGCCGTTATCGCTGAGACGGGGTAGGACGCCTGTATCCCTGACGCCGCCTCCCAGCAACAGTGCCCCCAGGTTGTCCTCCAGGCGCATATCACCCTGATCGGGCGCCGCGTTGTAGGGGCGAATCAAGGCGCGTAACAACGCCAACACCACCTGGCCGAAGGCCGGTGGCAACAAGTCCGCGTGGGATGCACTGCAGGTGAAGCCTATGCCGGTCTCGATCGCTTCGATGCAGTCGATCAGCTCGGCTTGCTCGGCGATCTCCTGGGCGAGTTGGGCGATGTGGATGCGCAGGCGATCGGGCGAGTCCAGTCCCGGCTCGATGTACCAGACGTCGCTGATCGGGAACAGCCCGCCGGCTTGCACCGGAATGGCCTGCAACACCCTGTCCGCGAAGGCCGGCAGCGGCTCGCCGGTATGCTCGGCGAGCAAATGCTGGATGCCTTGCAGGCGCTCGGTATTGTCGGCGGGGGAGACGATATGGCCCTGCAGGCGCGCGTCGGGATCATGATCACCGGAAGAAACGCCTGGCTCGGGTGTCGGCGCTGGGACTAGCGGCGGGGCGGCGTCGTTGTTCGGTTCGGATCCTGAAGCGCCTGCTGCAGTGCCATTGTTCTGAGTGGCATCCGGCGGCGAAGTGACTGCATGCCCAGGTTGAACGACGGTTGCGGTTTCAACCGGCAGCTGGGGTGGACTGGTTACCGCCCGCTGGCGGTGCTCGGTACTGTCGATATCCAGTTCCAGCACGTTGTAGTCGATATGGAGCAGCTCCGACATCTGGCCGATCAACTCGTCCCGGACGCGGCTGGCGGAGAAACTGTCGGGCTGAACATCGAAAGGGGCGAGGACGTCGTGGAACAGTGTCTCGAAGTCGACGGCCAATGCGGTGCCGCTCGCATGCTTTTCCCAGGTGAGTTCGCCGGCTTTGCGCAGTACCGCCAAGCGCTCGACTTGGTGCCGGCCCAAGCCGTTGTACAACACGTTCGGAATGGTTGGCAGCAGATAGCGCACGGTGTCCTGCATGCGGCTGATGTGCGACTGCTGGATGGGATAGCCGTCGGTGCTGAGGCGGCGGGCCAGCTCCGACTGCGACAGCGACTTGCCGCTTTCCAGCTCATAGAGCTCACGGGCTTTTTCAACGCCGAGGGCCCGCTCGATAAACGTCAGGCTGCCGTGTAATTCGTTCTCCGCCAAGTGCCCGGTCAGGGCGACGATTTCGCCGCGCGCCGGCCATGGCCGGAACAGGCAGGAAATGCGGAAGAAGCGTTCGTCCTTGGTCTCCGACCACAGCTCGCGCAGGATCGCCAGGCGGGTGTTGCCGCCGTTGCGAATGATGAAGTGCTCGGCACCGGGGCGGCGGGTAATCGGTGGTGGGGCATCCAGGCCCCGCTCACGGATGGAGGTTTTGATTTCGTCGTACAGGGGATTGCGCGTCAGGCGTGGGTCGAGCTCGTAGGGGCGCAGGTCATCGAGCGTGACCACCATCGGCGTGTCGGTCACCGGGTCGCTCAATGCTTGTGCGGCAGGGCCGGTGCGGGAAAACCCCTCAGCCAGCAATTTACCGGCCATTTCCTCAGGCGTGACAGTCGCCATGACGGCCTCCCTACTTGCTTTGGCCCATCCGGTGGCTGATTGTCGTTGAGCGCGTGAAGATTGGCGGCAGGCCTGGCTTCACAAGCTTCAGCTGCCCTGCAGGCGTCCGGCGAACGTGCCAGCCTTCGCGCAGGGCGAACTCGATCAGCGCCAGCAACCGCGGTTCTTCACGGCAGCGCTCAGCGGTGCTCGACATGTGACGGCCTCCTGCCGACGCGACCGGTCATGCTGGCAAACGACTCCTGCCACTGGGGCAGCAGCTCACTGGCCAAGGCGCGCATGATCTCCAGCGCCGCCGGCGCCTGACGCCCGCTCGGGCGTCGGTACTCGACCCGGTGCACGGGCAGGCACGCGGTTGCCGCCCGCGGGAAGGCTTCGATCGCCGGCAGTTCGCTGTCCAGAATCCGCACCTCGCTGTGCTCACGAAAGATCAGCCGCAGCGTCTGCTGCACCAACCTGGCGTTCGATGAGACGGCGGGCACGCGATTGAGCAGCAGGTGCAGGGGCGGTGGCTGGATGCCCAGATAGCGGTACGGAGCGATGGCATCGATTAGCTGCAGCGTGCCGCGCTGCAGTTCCCGCGCCGCCAGAATCTCCGGGGTGATTGGCGAGACGGCCAGGTCGGCGGCGAGCAGGGCCATCTCCAGCATGACGCTGCGGGCGCCCTGAGTGTCGATCAACACCAGGTCGTAATGCGGCCGAAACAGCAACATCAGGTTGCGCAACCGCAAGCGCCCATCGGCCGCATGCAGCAACAGCGTACCCAACTGTTGGTGCTGGTCGTTGGACAGCACCACGTCCAGGTTCTGCACGGAGGTCTGGGAGATCAACAGCGGCAGCGACTGCTCATTGAATGCCAGTAGCTCATAGATGCCGCCGGCAGCCTGCTGAGTGAGCGCGTAGTAGGACGACAGCGTCGGCTGGACGTCGAGGTCGATCAGCAGAACCCGTCGACCGGCGTCGGCGACAAAGCCGCCCAGGTTGGCGGCAACGGTCGTCTTACCGACCCCACCTTTGGTCGAAATGATGGCGATCACGTGCATGAGCCGCTCCCCGTCCGTAGTGGATCTGCGTCAAACGCGCTCTTTGAGGCGTTCGCTGATCCAGCAGTCGATTTCGACGGAGTCCCAGCCGACGGCACGAATCCCTAGACGCAAGGCCTTGGGGAACTTGCCTTCCTTCATCAAGTTGTAGATGTGGGCGCGCTTGAAGCCGGTTTTGGCTTCCACTTCGGCCCGACGCAGGATGCGATGCTCGGCAATCGCGGTTTGCTCAGTGGACATCGTGGTCACTCCTTTATGCTTGGTAGCACTCGTAAGGGGTGACAGGCAGTAGAAAGGCGTCACTCCATTGGCGCATCAAACAATCGGATCGTGCTGACCACCTGATTTACAAGAACGGCCCTTGGCCGCTCTAACTTCGCACTGCTGTTTGGCATCCGCCGTCCAGCCGATCCGCAAGGCGGGCACTATTGATAGGGCGTCGGGGGTAATCAAGATCGAAAAGGCACAGCCTACTACTGCGCACAGGATGAGGCGGTGAATCCGCACTTCTGGGTCACGGAGGCGACCAAAAAAGTTGGTGGACGATGCCGGTGGCTGTCATCTATTTCTGGGGCTGATTCGGCGGGCATTCGCTGCGCTGCATCGCGTGAAAGGGCACGGGTTCCATGATGGGGCGACCTTAAAGGTCCGACTACCGACGGAAAAAAGACCTTGACGCGCCAGCTCTGGGCCGGATCGGAGTCTGTGAGCCCCCAGATTAGCCGATGGTCACCTCACCAATTTGCCGGGCGCGGTCGATGAATCGGCTGAGGGCCTCAGGGCGTGGCTGATCGAGCAGGGTGATGAACGTCGCTGTGCTCGGTACATCGTCCGTGACAGGGCGGACGATCACATCTGGGTGATTGTAGAGCGTGATTTGCGAGGCCAGGCCAATGCCGATGCCGTAGCCGGCAGCGACCAACATCACCATGGGTTCGTGCCCAGAAACGTATTCGGCATTTGTGGGAAACGGCAAGGTCGCTTCGTAGAACCAGCGATGAATCACGTCGTATCCCCCTGAACACAGCTCTGGATGGCACAGAATCAAAGTGTGCCGAGCCACCTCCTGCAGAGGAATTTTTTCCAAGGAGAGAAGAGGGTGGTTTCGCGGGATGGCAATGATGGGGCGATCGGTCCAAACGACTTCCTTGACCAGCCCAGCGCTGAGCTCGGTATGCACAGTGAAGCCCGCATCAATCTGGTCATGCACCAATGCCCTAACCATCTCGCTGACGGTCATCTCAACGATCTTCACCTCGGTGAGGGGCTCTTCCTCTCGGCAACGTGCCAACAGTTTGGTCAGGTAGGGCTGAGCAAGACTGTCAGTCAGGCCGATGCGTAGCCGGCCGCGATAGCCCTTCTCAGCTGCACGGACACGGCTCTGAGCATCTTCTACGAAGCTGAGTATGCGGCGAGCGTCGTCCTGGAAAACTTCACCGGCCCAAGTCAAACGCATGCCCGCCTTCGTGCGTTGGAATAAGCGGACCCCCAACCCCGACTCCAACTCTCTGATGGCCCGCGACAGGGGGGAGGGTTCGATATGGACTCTGGCTGCCGCCCGCGAAAAGCTCAGCTCTTCGGCGACGACCAGAAAATAGCGCAGATGACGTATCCGCATACAACAGCCTCCGTGCTTGCTCTGCTCCTCTTGGATGGCCCGCAGTAATCCCTCACAAGGGGCGCATGCGATTCCGTCTTCGAAGAGTCCTCTTTGACGCTCCTTGGTGGGCTCCAGCCCCGCCTGGTGATCCCGGGGCGCTCGTGCTGCAATGCGACCGGGACGCTCTACCGCCGCGAGAGGTTGGGCGGTGATGGCACAATAACCCCACTTGATAACGGGATGTACCACCAATGAAAGAAAATGTGCCCAGGCCCCATCGGGCCGGCGAAGGGGGCGCAGCAAGGCTCGTTATCGGCCTCTAGCCGGCTCAAAAGAAAAATTGCTGGCAGGGGTTGCCTGGCTCATCAAACAAGTCCATAATTGCGTCCGCTGCCAAGGCAGTGATTGCGGAAAAGCCTTTTAAATCAAAAGGTTGGAGGCTTGGTTCTAGTCTCGTTTCCCGCTCCAGATTCGCCAGGCTTGCTGCGGCAGGCGGGCAACCAAGTTCCAAGGTCCCCTTCGTCTAGTGGCCTAGGACACCGCCCTTTCACGGCGGTAACAGGGGTTCGAGTCCCCTAGGGGACGCCATTTTCTGTACCAAGTTGTATTGCGGGAATAGCTCAGTTGGTAGAGCACGACCTTGCCAAGGTCGGGGTCGCGAGTTCGAGTCTCGTTTCCCGCTCCAAATTATGATCTACAGGCATCCAACACAGTCTGAAGATCGTTGAAAAAAGGGCCTTACGGCCCTTTTTTCGTTTCAGCGATAGCTAGCGGAATCTGCCCCCGGCCAGGTGTTTAAAGTCCACCTCTGCGGGGCGTGGTTTCCGGATGGTTGCCGGAAGAGTGCGGCCGGCGAGGCAAGCATCGGGTCCGGACTCTTGTTCAGGAGTTCGTTCATGGCACTTGCTGGTGTCGCCGTCCGGCAGGCCCGCCCCACCGGCGCAGACTATCCCCCCTGACGTTGACGGCCTTTCTTTGGCGATATCCGCCAGGATTGACCGCAAGCAGAAGCTCCGGGTTGTCCGTTTGGCCATGGAGAACAGCTGGCTCGCCACCCCAGGCTGAACCTCAAGGACGGGCGGCAAAGCACGCGCATCCTCGACAAGAACCTGCTGCCTGCCCTGGGCGCCCTAACGGCGCGCACCGTCGAGTGCTTCCACGCTAACCAGCGGGTGGCCAGTCGCTCGCGGCACGCTTCCAGCACAGCAGCTTCCGTTCCGTCTGGCGCAGGAATGCCGCTGGTGCCTGGTGTGTGCTGTTCGACGATGATGGAGCGCTCGGGAGCTGAATCCGCGCCCGCCTTCTGAGCTAGATAAGTCGCTTGACTTCTAGCCTGCCAAGCGCAGACTTTGTCAAGTATTGCAACAGTCCCCTTGGGCTTGGCTGGATTTGGTTGTCTGGCGCTTGCCGTGCCGCGCTTGCCGTTCGACTGGCGAGGCATGCTGCAGCTGGCGCTGGATTCTCAGGAAACCAATAAGCAGTACAAGATGTCCTTCGACGTTCCCGGTGTCGAAGAAAAGGACTTCCAGATCACGCCCGACAACGACCTGCCGATGGTGCGAGGTGAAAGCGCCAGGAGCTGGAGAAGAAGGAAGGCGGCTTCCCTCGTGTCGAACGCCCCTACGGCAGTTTCCAGCGTGCACTGAACCTGCCTGACGATGCCAACCAGGATTCGAAGCGCGAAGCAAGTGCACCTAAGCACGGCCGTTCGATTCCGATTGGCAGCTAACTCGGAAAGTCCCTTGCGGTCGCCACGAAATCCCACCAGGAGACGAGGTGCCGCGGCCTGCTGCGCCTCGTCATCCGAATGACCCGAGGAGCGTCCGCATGGCCAGGAAACAGTGCCAAATCTGCGGCCAACCCGCCACCGCGCGGGTGGAAGCCAATCTCAATGGTCGCCGCACCACCATGCTGTTGTGTGACGATCACTACCGCCAACTGGTGCGCCAGCAAAAACGCGCCATTTCCCCGCTGGAAGCCCTTTTCGGCTCGCGCAGCGGCTTGTTCGAAGATTTTCTGGGCAGCGATTTCTTCCGCATCGGAGAAGAGTCGGCACCGGCTGCAGCCGATGCCGATGAAGTGGTCGATGCGTCGTTTGGCGAACCAGCCTCCACAGCGTCGGGCACGCCGCGCCGTCGCGGTAGCGGGTTGGCCAGCCGCATCAGCGAGCACTCCGAGGCCCTGTTGCAGGAAGCCGCCAAGCATGCCGCGGACTTCGGTCGCTCCGAAGTCGATACGGAACACCTGCTGCTGGCGCTGGCCGACAGCGATGTGATCAAGACCATCCTGAGCCAGTTCAAGATCAAGGTCGATGACCTCAAACGCCAGATCGAAGCCGAAGCCAAGCGCGGCGACAAGCCGTTCGAAGGCGAGATCGGCGTGTCGCCACGGGTGAAGGATGCGCTCAGTCGCGCCTTCGTCGCCTCCAATGAATTAGGACACTCCTACGTCGGGCCCGAGCACTTCCTGATCGGCCTGGCCGAAGAGGGCGAGGGGCTGGCCGCCAACTTGCTGCGCCGCTATGGCCTCACGCCGCAGGCCCTGCGTCAGCAGGTAAACAAGGTGGTCGGCAAAGGGGCGGAGGATGGCCGCGCCGAGACGCCGACCAATACGCCGGAGCTCGACAAGTATTCGCGCGATCTCACCAAGATGGCCCATGCGGGCAAGCTGGATCCGGTCATCGGCCGTGCGCAGGAAATCGAAACCACCATCGAGGTGCTGGCGCGGCGCAAGAAGAACAACCCCGTATTGATCGGCGAGCCTGGCGTGGGCAAGACCGCCATCGTCGAGGGATTGGCACAGCGTATGGTGGCTGGCGAGGTGCCCGAGACGCTGCGCGACAAGCGCCTGGTCGAGCTGAACATCAATTCCATGGTGGCCGGCGCGAAGTACCGTGGCGAGTTCGAGGAACGCGTGCAGAAGGTGCTGAAGGAGATCTCCGAGCACCAGGGCGAGATGATCCTCTTCATCGACGAGGTGCACACCATCGTGGGTGCCGGCCAGGGCGGTGGCGAAGGCGGGTTGGACGTGGCCAACGTCTTCAAGCCGATGATGGCGCGCGGTGAGCTGAACCTGATCGGCGCGACGACGCTCAACGAGTACCAGAAGTACATCGAGAAGGACGCCGCGCTGGAGCGGCGCTTCCAGCCGGTCATGGTGCCCGAGCCAACGGTGGCGCAGACCATCATGATCCTGCGCGGCCTGCGCGATACCTTCGAAGCGCACCACAAGGTCAGCATCACCGAGGACGCGATCATCGCGGCCGCCGAGCTGTCCGATCGCTACGTCACCGCGCGCTTTTTGCCGGACAAGGCCATCGATCTGCTCGATCAGGCTGCCGCCCGCGTGAAGCTGTCGGCGACGGCCCGCCCCGTTGCGGTGCAGGAGTCGGAGGCCGAACTGCACCAGTTGCGCCGGGAGCAGGACTACCTGGCTTCCCGCAAGCAATACGACAATGCGGCGGAGGTCGGCAAGCGCATCGAAACCAAGGAAGCCGAACTCAAGACGCAGGTCGAGGACTGGGAACGCGAGCGCGGCTCGGGCAGCGCCGAAGTCAAGGCGGAACACGTGGCGCAGATCGTCTCGCGCCTGACCGGCATCCCGGTCAATGAGCTGACGGTGGAGGAGCGCGAGAAGCTGCTGCACCTGGAGCAGCGGCTGCACGAGCGCCTGGTGGGGCAGGACGAGGCGGTACGCGCGGTGGCGGATGCGGTGCGGCTGTCGCGCGCGGGTCTGCGCGAAGGCAGCAAGCCCGTGGCCACGTTCCTGTTCCTGGGCCCCACCGGCGTCGGCAAGACCGAACTCGCCAAGGCGCTGGCCGAATCCGTCTACGGCAACGAGGGCGCCCTGTTGCGCATCGACATGTCGGAGTACGGCGAGCGTCATACCGTGGCGCGGCTGGTGGGTGCTCCGCCGGGCTACGTCGGCTATGACGAAGGCGGCCAGCTCACGGAGAAGGTCCGTCGCAAGCCCTACAGCGTGCTGCTGCTCGACGAGATCGAGAAGGCCCACCCCGACGTCTACAACATCCTGTTGCAGGTGTTCGACGACGGGCGGCTCACCGACGGCAAGGGTCGCGTGGTGGACTTCACCAACACCATCATCATCGCCACCTCCAACCTGGGATCCGACATCATTCAGCGCCGGCTGAAGGCGCGCGGAGCGGCCGGCGAGGAGTACGAGAAGACCAAGGCAGAGGTGATGGACGTGCTGCGCGGGCACTTCCGCCCCGAGTTCCTCAACCGCATCGACGAGCTCATCGTCTTCCATGCGCTGGGCAGGGAGGAGATCCGCCACATCGTCGGCCTGCAACTCGATCGCGTGGCCCGCAATGCCGCGAGCCAGGGGGTGACCCTGACGTTCGATGGGACGCTGGTCGATCACTTCGCGGAAGAAGGTTACAAGCCCGAATTCGGTGCCCGCGAGCTCAAACGGCTGATTCGCAGCGAGCTGGAAACGGCACTGGCGCGCGAGATGCTCGGCGGCGGCATCGGCAAGGGTGATCATGCCTGTGCACGTTGGGACGACAAGGCGGAGCGGGTCGCCTTCGACCGCAAGCCAGCCGCTGCGGCCAGCGCCGAAGCCCCCGCCGAATCTGCGCAACCGTCGGGCTCGTCCAAGGAGCCGAGCAAGGGGGCGCGCAAGAAGAAGTCCGAAAGTGGTAAAGCATGAAGCGCGGGGCTGCCCTGATCCTGAACATTCGAGACGGGCCGCCCGTGCGTTCTCTTTGATGCGCCGGGCACCTCTCGGGTCGAGCCCGGCCTATCCAAGTACGACGTTCCCTGTGCGCGCGGGGTGGAGCACCTGGCTGCGCGACCTCCTGTCGTGACGACCTGGCGTGGCTGCCGACATCGCCCGCGACATGCTCACGCGCTTCGGCATGGACGAAGGCCTGGGCTGGCGCAAGAGGCGCTGCGGCCGCGATTTCTCGTAGGAATGGCCTGTTTCTGAAGGAGTGGCGCATGAGCAACAGCAATCAGACCGGGACGACACTCGAACGACTCCGTCGTGAATGGGCGGTGATGACGTTTTACGAGCGCTTCGAGCAGGCCGTCGCCATCATCCTTTCAGCGGTGATCGCGGTGATTATCCTGGTGTCGCTGGTGCAGCTGATTCACATTGTCTTCAGCCTGCTGATCATCGATGCATTCAATCCGCTCGACCACAAGATCTTCCAGACTGTGTTCGGCATGATCATGACGCTCCTGATCGCGATGGAATTCAAGCATTCCATCGTGCGCGTGGCCTTGCGCCGTGACAGCATCATTCAGGTCAAGACGGTCATCCTGATCGGGTTGATCGCGCTGTCCCGCAAGTTCGTGGTCCTGGATCCCGATGTCAGTCCGGCCAAAGTCGCGGCGCTGGCTGGCGCCACCCTGGCCCTGGGTCTGACCTACTGGCTGTTGCGTGAGCGCGATGACCGCATTGCCTAGGACGCCATGCCTGACAGCGAGTGGCCCAGGCGACAAACGTCAATTCTGGCCACGGCATCGCTTGAGCAGCCAGATAGCGCTGCCGGTTTGGACTTTGATCGGTATCGCCGCACTCGCCGGCGGCCTTTTACTCGGCGAAAGGGGGCTGTGGATCGCCCCGGGAGCAAGCCTACTTGCCTTGTTATTCGAATCGGCGGCAGCTGCGGCGCCGACGCTGAAATTGTATGGCGCACGTGCCATCCGGTCGGGTGAAGCACCCGAAATCGGGGCTGTACGAACGTTTACCTGTAACCGCTCCTGACATGGGCTGAGGGTCAAGGCTATGGCCGCTGAAGGCAACGCAGGACAATTATTGGGTGTCATCACGTTGCTCGCTGCGGCCGTGGTGGCAGTGCCGCTGCTCAAACGCATCGGGTTCGGCTCGGTGCTGGGTTACCTGGTGGCGGGGATGATGATTGGCCCCTTCGGACTGCAATTGATCCATGACCCCCACACCATCATTCAGGTGGGCGAGCTGGGTGTGGTGATGTTTCTTTTTGTGATTGGACTGGAGCTGAAACCCTCGCACCTGTGGGAGCTGCGTGGGCAGATCTTTGGGCTGGGCAGCCTGCAGGTGGTGGTCTGTGCCTTTCTGCTCACCTTTGTCGGTATGGCCTTTGGTTTCCCCTGGCAGGTGTCGTTTGTGTGCGCAGCCGGTTTTGTACTCACATCCACGGCCTTGGTTATGCAAGTCCTCTCGGAACGCGGTGACATAACCGAGCCGAGGGGGCAGCGCATCGTGTCCATTTTGCTGTTTGAAGATTTTTTGATCGTGCCGTTACTGGCGGTGGTGGCATTTCTGGCGCCCACTGAATTGGTGCATGAACCCACTTCACCCCTTTGGCAGCGCATAGGTATCGCCGCCCTGTCCCTGGGCGCACTGGCGGCCATCGGATTGTGGCTGCTCAATCCGCTGTTTCGGATATTGGCCCAGGCCCGGGCGCGCGAGGTGATGACCGCCGCCGCGCTACTGGTGGTGCTGGGGGCAGCGCTGCTGATGGAAATCGGCGGGCTTTCAATGGCGATGGGGGCGTTCGTTGCCGGCGTGCTGCTGTCGGAATCCACCTTCCGCCACCAGTTGGAGGCCGACATAGAGCCGTTTCGCGGCCTGCTGCTGGGGCTGTTTTTCCTCGGCGTCGGCATGGCCTTGGATCTGCAAGTGGTGGCCACGAACTGGATGCTCATCACCTCTGGTCTGCTGGCGCTGATGCTGGTCAAGGCGCTGTGCATTTATGCGGTCGCGCGCCTCGCGAAGAGCCCCCATGGCGACGCGCTGGATCGCGCCGTGCTTATGGCGCAGGGGGGCGAATTTGCTTTTGTGCTGTTTGCCGAAGCGCTGAAACTCAGGGTCATCAGTCCCGAAGTCAACGCCAATATGACGGCTATCGTGGTGCTCTCCATGGCCATTACGCCGGTGGCCTTACTGCTGTACAGACGTTTTGCCCGAGCACAGAGCGTTTCCATGGACGGTGTGGAAACCGCACAGAATCTGCAAGGCAATGTACTCATCATCGGTTTTGGCCGCGTGGGCCAGATTGCCTGCCAGGCACCCCTCGCTCAGGGAGCGAAACTTTCCATTATCGAGATAGATCCGGAGGTGATCCGCGCCGTGGAGCCCTATGGTTTCAAGGTCTATTACGGTGATGGTGCCCGCCATGAAATATTGCAGGCTGCCGGTGCCCATCACGCCCGCGCCATCATTATTTGTGTGGATGATAAAAAAGCCGCGACACGCATAGTCGAAAGTACGCGGCACTACTGCCCGCAGGTGAAGTTGGTGGTGCGTGCCTTTGACCGCGAGCACGCGCTGGAGCTGGTCAAGCACGACGCCGACTACATAGTGCGGGAAACCTTTGAGGCCGCCCTGCTGCTAGGCCGTCAGGCCGTGCTGACGCTGGGTGCGTCGGAACTCGAAGCCGACGCGGTAACCGACGAAGTGCGCAAACGCGATGCCGAACGTTTTGCCCTGGAAACAGCGGGTGGTCTGTTTGCCGGGCGAGCGTTGGTACTGGGAAACATCGAGCATATCGAACCGCCGAACCAAGAAGCGCGGGATGCCCAGTGAGCATTCATTCGGGATCGCATAGCTCTGTCGCCGTCGACCGTCTCGCCGTGTATCGCCGCCTTGCAGCGGGGGCAACGGGTGACCTCGCAACGCATCGCCCCCGGACTATCACAAACGCCCTGAGCGGCGTTCCGGGTGGCCTTGATAACGCTGATTTGATATCCGCTCGCAAGGATTTCTTTCAGCTCCTCAACATCTTTTGAAATAGGTAGGAGGGCGCATGTTCACTCCGAATTCCATTCCCTATCAGCGACAACCTGGCTTTCAGCGCACTTACCGCCAAGGCCGCCTGACCCTGGGTCTTTTCTTCCCCCTCGAAGCCTTTGCCGGTGATACGCCGAGCATGCTCGACCAGGCGAGCCTGGCCCAACGTGCCGACAAGCTGGGTTTCTCTGCTCTCTGGTTTCGCGACGTGCCGTTACGTGACCCCAGTTTCGGTGATTCGGGTCAGGTCTTCGATCCTTGGGTCTACCTGGGTTTTATGGCGGCACACACACACTCGATTGCGCTGGGTACCGCCTCGATCATCCTGCCAATCCGCAATCCCCTGCACACCGCCAAGGCCGCTACCAGTGTCGATCAGCTCAGCGGTGGTCGCCTGTTACTCGGTGTGGCTTCCGGTGACCGGCCGGTGGAGTTTCCCGCATTCGGTGTCGACCCGGAGCAACGCGACAGTCTGTTCCGCGAATACCTTCAGGTATTTCGCGAGGTTCAGCGCAGCAGTTTCGTGCCTTTGACCTGGTCCGGCGGCACGCTTGAGGGGGCGGATCTGATTCCCAAGCCGACCACGGCGGAAATTCCTTTCTTTGTCACCGGCCATAGCCGCCAGACGCTGGAATGGATCGCCCGCTACAGTCATGGCTGGATCAGTTATCCGCGCGCCCCGAAGACGCAGCAGCTGATTGTCGATAACTGGCGCACTGCGGTTCGTGCCGAATGTGGTGAGCTGTTCAAGCCCTTCACCCAGTCGCTATACATCGATCTGACGGATAACCCGCAGACACCGCCACGACCGATTCACCTGGGCTATCAATTAGGGCGATATCACCTGATCTCGCTGCTGCAAAGCTTGCAGGAGATCGGCGTTAACCATGTGATCATCAATCTGAAGTACGGCCAACGCCCTGCAGGCGAGGTGATCGAGGAACTCGGTCAGTTCGTTCTGCCCAACTTCGTCCTGGCAACATGAGGCGGCATGCTGCTGGAAAGCTACGACCCGCTGACAGCCGTCGTCGGCACCTGGGGCAATCCCTATCGACGAGGGGCGGCCGATCCCTGGTAAAGCGCGGGGGAGGGGCTCAAGTACCGCCCAGGGAGAGCCACGCCAGATGACCAGGACCTAGTCAAAGAAGGCCAGGGTGCGAACCTCGATACTCTCGCGCGGCGGGGCTCCCGGCGGCGTATTGGGGTCCTGGAAGGCGGTGTGGGGGGTGAAGCGGGCGCGGCCGTCGTGACGCGAGTCATACCCCTTGATCAGCAAGACTTCGTCACGGCGCATGTCCGGAAAATAGTACCAGCGCTGGTGCGGATTGTAGGCCAGGTGGTAGATCTCACCGATCCGATCCGGATAGACCAGGTCGGTGGCCAGCAGGTCATTGGGGTCTAGCGTCGAGGCGTCCAGCACGGCCAGCGGCGAGCGCTTGACGGGCCCGCTCATCGGGCGCCAGAGGTTGATCTGAGCCACTGGCATCGCTGCCAGTGCGGCGGCCTGATCCCCGCCCAGCACGTCGCGGACACGCTCAGGCCCCGAGCGCTCGGTGTAGTCATTGTGCACACGGCTGGCTGGCCCACGAATATCCCGCCGCTCGGCGTCGCTGCGCCTGGTGTGGTCGAAGACGACGACCCGACTCGCGCCCGTCAACTCCATGATCACGGCCTTGACCTCGTCGTAGTAGAGGTTTTCCACCGAGGTATCGTCGTAGAGGTCGGCGACCAGCGTATCCCGGCGATGGAATTCAAAGCCCTGCTTGTCCAGAGAAAGGCTGTCTGCCAACGGACGACCGTTGTGTATCGTGACCTCGCGCTCCTCCTGCTCGGCAAAGTAGTGCGGTTCGCTGTCGCCGGTCAGCGCCTCGGTGTGCACATAGGGCTTCGCATCGTGCTTGACCAGGTAGGTGAGTGTTGCGATGACGCTAGCGGGCATATCAGTTGTGCGTTTCAAGTAATGCCTCCCAGTCTGCTGACCGCGCCCGGTGTGGTGTCACCGTGGCTGCGCTGTAGCTTGCATGTAGGCTCCCTCGCTCAATCATATGCCCTCGAACGGGTACTTTTAAATGCGCCCGTAGCGCTCCAACCCTGACTCCAGTTCCTTGATGGCGCGTGAAAAGGGCGATTCAGTGCCGGGGGCTGTCGGTGGACAGGGCCAGCAGCTGCTTTTCCTGGTTCCAGTCGAACGGCTCGTCGTTCTGCTCGGCCTCGAAGCGGCGCTCGTCGAGGGCCTGGTACAGGGCGATTTCCTCGTCGGGCATGAAGTGCAGGCAGTCGCCGCCGAAGAACCACAGCAGGTCGCGCGGCACCAGGTGGGCGATCTGCGGGTAGCGATGGAAGATCTGGCTGATCAGGTCCTGGCCCAGGTACTGGCTGGACACCGGGTCGCGCGGCAGCTCGGCGAGCAGCTCGTCGTAGCGCTCGAGAAACAGCGCGTGGCTGTCGTCCAGGACCTGCTCGGCTTCGCCCAGGGCGACCAGGATGCCGCGCAGATGGTTGAGCAGGGCGAGGTGGTGTTCGAGGTGGCTGGCCATGGTGCGATTCCTGTTGGGTAAAACGGGCGCAGGAGTATAGAGAGCCTGGCGCCCGCTGTCCCGTTTGGGCTTAGGCAACCGTGGGAGGCGCTTTAGCGGCGATGACACCCCTCCCACAGTTCGCGTGGCTTAGCGCACCTTGCCGCGGCCGAGCTTGAGCTCCTCCTTGGCGAAGTCGTCGACGTCGATCACCCGCCGGCGCGCCGCTTCGGCGGCCTGCAGGCGC